>CAMBUC010000201.1 GCA_945871045.1 uncultured bacterium | reverse complement strand
ATGAGATGCTTTTTGAAGAGATCGATCTCGGACAGCAGGAGTTTTATGAAAGACTGACAGAGGGCGCTCTCATCAAGACATCGATGCCCACAGTGGGAAGTGTGACCGATATGTGGAAGAAACTGTTAGCGGAGTATGATGAGATCGTTTATATTCCCATGTCCAGTGGACTTTCCAGTTCCTGTGAGACCGCCCATATGCTGTCTCTGGATTTTGACGGAAAGGTTCAGGTGGTGGATAATCAGCGTATTTCCGTCACGCAGCGTCAAGCGGTGTATGATGCAAAAATGCTTGCGGAGGAAGGAAAAACTGCCGTAGAGATCAAAGAGATCCTTATGGCGGAAAAGTTCCGCTCATCCATCTATATCATGGTGGATACGCTGACTTATTTAAAACGGGGAGGACGTATCACACCGGCAGCGGCAGCCCTTGGCACACTGTTAAGAATAAAGCCGGTGTTACAGATTCAGGGAGAGAAACTGGATGCCTTTGCAAAGGCACGTACTGTCAAGCAGGCAAAGAACATCATGATCGATGCGATAAAAAAAGATTTTGCGGAACGTTTTCATGATGCCACCGGTTCAAATATGCATTTGGAAATCGCATATACGAAGGATCTTGAGGCGGCGACCCGGTTTAAGGAAGAAGTACAGGCGCAGTTCCCGGAGCATGAGATCGTTATGAATCCCCTTTCTTTGAGCGTTTCCTGCCATATCGGGCCAGGGGCATTGGCCCTTGCATGTTCCCATAGACTCGGGACGCCGGTATAAACAGGAGAAAAATCCACTCTTTACTTTACGAAGGTTATCATGTATAATCAGAAAGTAAAAACGGTTGTTTTGAGGACAGGTTTTTACACCTGTCTTCTTTTATGCAAATGACTATACAGAACTGCACATGCAGGGCTGTCATATTTAGGAGGTACCGGAATGGTTAAAGCAGTAGTTGGAGCAAACTGGGGCGATGAAGGAAAAGGAAAGATCACGGATATGCTTGCAAAAGATGCAGATATTATCATCCGTTTTCAGGGTGGAGCCAACGCAGGACATACGATCAAGAATAATTACGGCAAATTTGCGCTGCATACGTTGCCCAGCGGTGTGTTCTATGACCATACAACCAGCATCATCGGAAATGGTGTGGCATTGGACGTAAAGAAACTGTTTCATGAGATTTTGGACATCACATCAAAGGGCGTGCCCACGCCGAAGATCTTAGTATCTGACCGCGCACAGATGGTTATGTCCTATCATGTGCTGTTTGATCAGTACGAGGAGGAGCGTCTGGGAGGAAAATCCTTCGGTTCCACGAAATCCGGAATTGCGCCCTTCTATTCAGATAAATATGCAAAGATCGGTTTTCAGGTCAGCGAGTTGTTTGATGAGGAACTGTTAAAGGAAAAGGTCGTGCGTATCTGCGAGCAGAAGAACGTTCTGTTGGAGCATCTGTATCACAAGCCTCTTTTAAAACCCGAAGAGTTGTTAGAGGAACTTCACGGATACAGAGATATGGTTGCACCTTATGTATGTGATGTATCTGCATTTCTTGCAGAGGCGTTGAAAGAGGACAAGACGATCCTGTTAGAGGGACAGCTTGGAACGATGAAGGATCCCGATCACGGAATCTATCCCATGGTTACATCTTCTTCCACACTGGCCGCATACGGTGCCATCGGCGCAGGTATCCCTCCTTATGAGATCAAGGAGATCGTTACTGTATGTAAGGCTTATTCTTCAGCAGTAGGTGCAGGAGAGTTTGTCAGTGAGATTTTTGGCGATGAAGCAAATGAGTTACGCGACCATGGCGGAGACGGCGGAGAGTACGGCGCAACCACCGGACGTCCGAGACGTGTGGGCTGGTTTGACTGTGTGGCAAGCAAGTATGGCTGCCGCATGCAGGGAGCCACAGATGTCGTCCTTACGGTTGTAGATGCCCTTGGCTATCTGGATGAGATCCCTGTTTGTGTCGGTTATGAGATTGATGGTGAAGTGACGACAGATTTCCCTGTTACTGCGAAGTTAAAGAAAGCAAAACCGGTGCTTGAGGTGCTGCCCGGATGGAAGTGTGATGTACAGGGTATCCGTAACTATGAGGATCTTCCCGAGAACTGTCGGAAATATATCGAGTTTATCGAGGCACATATCGGTTATCCCATCACTATGGTTTCCAACGGCCCTGCCAGAGAGGATATCATTTACAGAAAATAAAAGGTTAAAAAAGCAGAGGATTCATTCCCCTGCTTTTTTGTCCTCTTCGGAAGGATGTTTTCCGTAATTATTTTTCAGCAGTTTGTAAATAAACGTGTATGTCCAAAGCAGCACCGGTACAAGGAACGTACAGTACAAAGAAGCGCGGAAAGCGCTCATGGTATGAGGATCATCGGTCAGTGCCAGGACAAGGGTGATCACATAAAGGGAAACGAGAAGAAGGATACCGATGATGGCAAGGATACGTTTTACATTTTTCATTTGAGAACTCCTTTCAGATTAAAAGGCAGGCGTGTGCTGCCAGTATTCGATACGGTTTTCATATTGTTCATTCATCCAGTCACAGGCGGCATCAAGGCCTTCCTCTGTAAACGGAAAATCTGCGTGTGTTTTGTCTTCCGCCGGTGTGTTTTCAAAATTGTAGGGTTCCGGATAGACGATGGCGCGAAGCACATCTGGGGCGCCTTCTTCCTCGGATGCTTTGGCCTTTGTGATATAATAACGCATTCCCCGGTGGCTGCCGGTAAAATGTGTTTTTTTGTAAAATGACAGATGAAACAGATCATTTCTTTCGATCATGGAAAACTACCTCCTGCGAAGATCAAAAACGATTCTTAAGTATATTATCACTGTGAGCGTACTAAACAGTTACAGTATATCCATTTTGTGCAAGGCGCGCAAGCGCATCGGTAACCTTTTTTACTTGTTATTTCCGCGTGGATGGTGTAAAATGATGTAAGATTGGGAACAATCGTAGAAAATGGTTGGACGAAGTATATCTTTAGGAGGTTATTTACATGGAAGACAATCGTAAATCTTTAAAAATAAAAGAGGACAAAGTCGGTGTGATCCGTGTTGCGGATGATGTCGTATCTATCATCGCCGGACTGGCAGCAACGGAGGTTGAGGGTGTCAGTTCCATGGCAGGCAACATCACAAATGAAATTGTTGCGAAGACCGGAATCAAAAACCTGTCAAAAGGTGTACGCGTAGAAGTGATGGACGGTATCGTTACGGTGGATCTGAATTTAAACATCAAATACGGTTACGCGATCCCTGAGGTTTCCAAGAATGTGCAGGACCGTGTGCGGACTGCCATTGAGACAATGACCGGACTTGAGATTGGCACGATCAATGTGCGCATCGCAAGTGTTGACATGGGTGGAAATAAATAAAAAAGGAAACAGAGTGCCTGTGACAACTCTCAGGCACTCCATTTTTTATCGAATACGAAACTTCGTCTCCTATAGGACAAAAGTTTCCGGCAGGATGCGCAAAGCGCATTCTTTTATAGAAAAAGATATGTTTCGAAAGCAGTGATGATTCCGAGAGGAGAATGTTATGACGAGAAGAGAGATCAGAGAGCAGATTTTTCAGATGGTGTTCCGCGCCGAATTCCACAGTGAAGAAGAAATCTCACAGCAGTTAGATCTGTTTATGAACAATTTAGAGACGGCAAGTGAAAAGGACCGGACGTATATTGAGCACAAGGTGACGGATATTTTTGCTCATTTACCGGAGATTGACGAGATCATCGACAGCAGTGCCCAGAACTGGAAGACCAGCCGTATGGCGAAGGTAGAATTGACCTTGATCCGTTTGGCAGTGTATGAGATCCGTTTTGAGGAAGATGTGCCTACCGGTGTGGCGATCAATGAGGCGGTAGAACTGGCAAAAGCCTATGGCGAAGAAAACTCGGCTTCTTTTGTAAACGGTGTATTGGCGCGTATTGCATAGTCAGGAAGATCTATGATAAGAGAAAATAAGAATGTCTATTCGGTGGGACAAGTAAATACGTACATCAAAAACCTTTTCGCGCAGGATTTTCTGTTGGAGAGGATTGCGGTAAAAGGAGAAGTTTCGAATTGTAAGTATCATACATCCGGGCATATCTATTTTACATTAAAGGA
>CAMBUC010000200.1 GCA_945871045.1 uncultured bacterium | reverse complement strand
AGAGGGTTCACTTGTGTACCCAATGTGATATATGCTAATAAAGAAAAGTTTGTATTTGGTGTCGTTATGAATATGTCTGTGGACAATCAAATGATTCCATATTTTGTTCCCGTAACAAGTTATGATAAAAATCAAGAAGATAATATTTTGATAAAAGTAAAGAGAAATAAGCAGTTAGTAAATGTTGGTTCACTCCGTTTTAACTACATGTTTCCCGTCCCGATCAGATGTGCGAAACAGTTGGATTTTAGAGATAAAAGATATTCAAATGAATATCGACTACTGTTGGAACAGGAGTATAGGTATGTTAAAAAGGCGATTAAATTGGTTAATATACAAAAACAAGCAAAGAAAACTTATGAAAGGGTAATTACAGGGTTAGATGAGAACTTAAACAAAAATAGTTGCGCTTTTTCGATTTTGGAAAAAGCATATTTAGAATACATGGAACGTTCTTCAGAAAATACATAAGAAATATTTGGCTTTTCCTTGACAATTTCTGCTTTTTTGAATTATACTAATGGAGATTTTGTAAAAAAGAAATGCACTGACGAAGACAGTAGGTCTTGCGAAACGTCCCAGAGAGCCGGGAATGGTGGGAACCGGTACAAGTACGTAAGCGCTGAATATCACTTCTGAGCAGCAGGCTGAAAGCGTGTCGCGAGTAGGTTCTGACGGTTTTTCCTCCGTTACGGGAAGCGGATATGAACGAGTGATCGGAGTATCCAGTATGAGGTGGTATAACAATGCGCGACAGCCCTTGTCCTTTTACGGATGAGGGCTTTTTTTTGTTTCCGTGAGTAGCAAATAAAATTGCAATGTTACATTAGCAACGAAAATAAATGATTTCTATCAAGATTGTAACGGAAACAGACCAAATAGAATTCAATTTTGTGTAAAAACAGGAAATCATATGGGTGAATTATCGAAATTACCGAATATAGGAAAAACAGTCGAGGAACAACTGAATCAGGTCGGCATATACTCTGTTGATGAATTAAAGCGGAAGTCTGGCTGAAGATACAAAAGATCGATGAGTCAGCCTGCATCCATCGGCTCATGGCACTGGAAGGTGCAATTGAAGGCGTAAAGAAAACCATGCTGCCAGACGAAGTGAAAGCGGATTTGAAGGAGTTTTATCTGAGGAATAGGCGGTAGGCAAATCGTTGTTTGGCGATTTGGTAAATTCCGATAAATTAATTTTATAGGGAACAGAAACTTTGAAGTTGTATGATACTATTATTTTACAAAAGATTTGAAGATTCATGGATTATTTAACAAGTTAGATTAGAAGGAGGTATTTTATATGTTAAAAAAGGCTTTTTGGGTTCCTTATGAGGATGGTACCAATTACCCGACTCTTGCAAAAACTATGGAGGCAATTTCAAAATATTGTGAAGAAAATGGCGAGTCTTATACATTTATTAACGATGACGAAGTGGAGATAAATGGGAAAAGATATGAAATATATCGGGGCTACGAAAATGGCAGTAGGGGAAATTACGGTATAAAATGCAAAGAAAAATAATTCCAGATTAAAACGATAACTTCCAATTTGTTGAGGTGTTATCGTGTATAGAGAATTGATTGAAAAACTGATAGAAGGACATAGTTGGGCGAAGTTACAAGAGCCTTGCTCCGAAAGAGATATTACAAAGGCAGAAAAATATGTAGGTTTTTCATTTCCAGAAGAACTGAAAGCCTTGTTGCGAGAAACTAATGGAGACCGTAATTTTCTGCTTTCAGCAGAAGAAATCATTAGCAACACAAAGAATAACAGAGAGATTTTTCCAGAATTCCTTGAAGCAGAGGAGTTTGAAGAGAAGGTCAATCGCTTTGTTTTCTTTGCAACAAATGGTTGTGGAGATTATTACTGCTATCGTGTTCTTGCAAACGGTGAAACAGATACAACAGCAATTTACATTTGGGAACACGAACTGTTTGAAATCCGTGAGGTTGCAAAAGACATTGCCGAACTGATAACCAAGTATTATAACAACGAAGTGTAGTTGACCAATTTCAGTTTGAGGAGGTGTTGAACTTGGATATTGAAGGAACAAAATCATATTATGAGCAGATAAGCAATCGTGACTTATGCGACTGTGCATACTGTCAAAACTATGTCCGTGAAATCAAAGCCACCTATCCAACAGTCGCTGAATATTTATTTTCTTTAGGAATTGATATAGAAAAACCGTTTGAAACAATGCCTCTTGAACCAGATGAAACGGGGCATATCGAGTATATATCTGTTCAATATATTATTTATGGAGAGCCAGATGATTTTGTCAAAACAGTCATAGGTTCCGTAAATGTAGATGTTTCTGATACTCACCCGTCAACACAGATAAATGAAACTCACTTCGTTATTAAAATATACCCTGTTCGTTTGAAGTGGGTGATGTAAACAAATTCCAGTTTATATAATGGATTTTACCTGTCAGGGACAAATCAGACTGCGCAGGCGGTGTTCCCTCTCAGGCGACTTTTGTGCGATGGAAAAGAGACTTTCAATTGTGGAAGCCTTTTATAATCAGATCGAAGCACGTGCTGCTGAGATCGTGAGAACATGATTCAGGAGTGCAAAAATTCCATTGCGGTGCTAAACATCCAGCGGATGTTTGCTCAGCACCGACCGAAGCGAAGCGGAGACAGCAATTATTAATGAATTTTTGCATCTTGGAACTGTAAAGTTCGAAGATGGCTCTTTGGAATGGTTCGCACAACCGGAGCCGGAGGGAATACGCTAGCGCAGTCTGCATGAAATAGAAAAAATATAGTTAATTGCAAACTTTGAAAGGAGAAAAATAGAATGTACAACAAAGTCGAGACGAACATGAATTTCGTCGAGCGCGAAAAAGCAACCGAAAAATTCTGGGAAGAAAACGACATCTTCCGCAAGAGTATGGAAAACCGAAAGGAAGGCCCGACCTATACCTTTTATGATGGCCCTCCTACCGCAAACGGAAAGCCCCATATCGGTCACGTATTGACCCGTGTCATCAAGGACATGATCCCCCGTTACCGCACGATGAAAGGTTACTATGTACCTCGAAAAGCGGGCTGGGATACCCACGGACTTCCGGTAGAGTTGGAAGTAGAAAAACTGCTGGGCTTAAACGGAAAAGAACAGATCGAAGAATACGGCATGGAGCCCTTCATCAAGAAGTGTAAAGAATCCGTATGGAAATACAAAGGCATGTGGGAAGACTTCTCAGGAACTGTAGGATTCTGGGCAGACATGGACGATCCGTATGTAACTTACGATGACAATTTTATCGAGTCTGAGTGGTGGGCGTTAAAAGAGATCTGGGATAAGAAGTTATTATACAAAGGTTTCAAGATCGTGCCCTACTGCCCGCGCTGTGGAACCCCCCTTTCTTCGCAGGAAGTAGCACAGGGATATAAGACCGTAAAAGAGCGTTCAGCAGTCGTAAGATTTAAGGTGGTTGGCGAAGATGCCTACTTCCTGGCATGGACCACCACACCCTGGACACTGCCCAGTAACGTGGCTCTCTGTGTAAACCCTGACGAGATCTACTGCAAAGTAAAGGCCATTGACGGCTATACCTATTATATGGCAGAGGCGTTGTTGGATAAGGTACTGGGCTCCCTTGCAACCGAGGAAGGCCAGAAGACATACGAAGTGCTTGAGCGTTATAAGGGAATCGATCTTGAGCGCAAAGAGTATGAGCCTTTATTCGATTTTGCAAACGAGATCATTGCAAAACAGCGTAAAAAAGCACATTTCATCACCTGTGACAGTTATGTAACCATGACAGATGGTACCGGTATCGTACACATCGCCCCTGCATTCGGTGAGGACGATGCGAATGTTGGACGTAATTACGATCTGCCTTTCGTACAGTTGGTAAATGAGAAGGGTGAATTAACGGAAAATACACCCTATGCCGGCGTATTCGTAAAGAAAGCAGATCCGATGGTATTACAGGATTTAGAGGATAAGGGGCTGTTGTTTGACGCGCCGAAGTTTGAGCATGAGTATCCTCACTGCTGGCGTTGTGACACGCCTCTGATCTACTATGCAAGAGAGTCATGGTTCATCAAGATGACAGAGGTACGTGACGAGTTAGTAGCAAATAACCACACGGTAAACTGGATTCCCGAATCGATCGGAGAGGGACGTTTCGGTAACTGGCTGGAGAACATTCAGGACTGGGGTATCT
>CAMBUC010000199.1 GCA_945871045.1 uncultured bacterium | reverse complement strand
GAATACAACCGAAGATAAGGGGCATGGGTGATGATATCACGCATCTGACCTTGTAATGCTATGATCTCTTCTGTGATCAACTGCTGTTGATCAACAGGCAGATCCGCTGCATTGGTGCGAACGATCACACCAAATGTTTCATCGCAAACAGTTTCTGCCAGATCCCGCAATCGTTTTTTATCGTCCGCCCGAAGTTTACCGGAGATTCCCAGTCTTTTTTCACCACTTGTCACGACACTGTAATTACCGGCAATTGACAAATTGGTTGTTACCTGAGGATCTTTTGTTTTCACTGCTTCGCGAACTACCTGAACCAGAAGTTCATCTCCCTGGGAAAGCAGCTGCTTTTCTGAAATACGTTTCACAAAAACAGGTGCCTTGATATCGGATAAAGGTAAAAAACATTTTTTCCCTTTTTCGATCTCAACAAATGCAGCCCCTATATTTTGAACAACCTGAGAAACACGTCCAACATAGATATTGTTTAACATCTGCTGCGGTTCATGATCCGGGATACACTGCACCTCAATCATTTGATGATCTTCAAACACTGCACAGACAAGGGGCTGTTGCTCTTGCATCGTCACACGCGTAATGACAAATCTACGGCTCATTCGATAACCTCGCCCATATCATTCAGAGATATAAATCCTTCCGACATACTTCCGGTATATACATCGTGCCGATGGGTCTGGAACGTAAACTTCTGAAGTTCAAGTCCAAGATATTCATAAAACTGTTCTAGTACAAGTTCCGGTTTGATATTATCTGAACTTCCGGTGGATACTTTTACATAAAAAGCCGGTTTTCCTTCAACCAAAACAACTTGAAAATCATATACCAGCTGTTTTAAGTCAATCACTTTTTCGGATTTTTTTGTTTTTTTCACGATCTCGATTTGATCCGGCACTTCATAAAATGCATGAACTGCTTCAGAAAGCTGTTCAAAGGTACGATCGGTTTCATAACCTTCACGATAAGTTAATGTATAATCTGCGCAGGTAACGATAGACATAGCGGTCTTTGCCTGATCCGGAAGTTTACGATAATCCAATACCGAAAAGCCATTTACCATAACATGATTTAAAGCATCCACTGACTGTTTGGTGGAACGGCTGCTGTTTACTTCAATATCGAGATATTCCCCTTCGCTGGTGATACCTACACCAAGCGGAGCGGCAAAGGACATGATCTGATGCGGTGAAAAGCCGGTGGAGTATGCAATATCTATGTCTGCACGGCGCATCGCCTTTTGAAAATAACGCATCGTATCCAGATGGCCGATAAACTTCATGTTTCCGAATTTCGAAAATTTAATTCTTACCTTCAACGCATACACCTCCTTGGTATTTACTTGCACCACAGCCGGAACAATTCATCCGGCAGTTGGGGGTTACGACACCTTCGCATGCACGCTTCCACTCTCGTTTCAAAAATTCTTTTGTGACACCTGCATCAATAAAATCCCAGGGGAACAACTCCTCCAGATCACGGGGACGCAATGTATAAAAACTGATATCAACACCGGTTTCTGCAAAGGCATCCAGCCATCTTTCATTATCAAAGTACTCTGACCAGGCATCAAATAATGCACCTTTTTCGTAGGCACGTTCAATTGCTGCGGCAACACGACGATCTCCTCTTGCAAATACACCTTCCAATACAGTCACATCTGCCTCATGCCAGTTGTAGCGGATACTTTTCCGGTTCAATTGATTCTTTACAGCTTCGTTCACAACTTTGGCTTTTCCGAGATATTCCTCTGCCGTACACATGGTGGCCCACTGAAGCGGCGTAAAAGGCTTTGGTACAAAGAAAGACGTAGAGATCGTGATCTGACATTTCCCGTTCCTTTTTTCTTTTGGAATCTCATAATAGCGGACAGCTATATCGTTTGCCAGTTCAGCGATCGCCTGCATATCTTCCGTCGTTTCTGTGGGAAGGCCAAGCATAAAGTATAGTTTTACCTTTTGCCATCCCCCTTCAAAGGCCTGTCCGGCACCGTCCAAAATGATCTCCTTTGTTAATCCTTTATTGATCACATCACGCATGCGTTGTGAACCGGCTTCAGGCGCAAAGGTCAGACTACTCTTTCTAATGTCCTGCACCTTTTCCATGACATCTAAAGAAAAAGCATCAATACGAAGGGAAGGCAGGGAAATATTTACGCCTTTTCCCTGAAAATGATCGATCAGGAATGTAACAAGTTCCTCTAATTGTGAATAGTCACTGGAACTTAAAGAACTAAGAGATATTTCCTCATGTCCGGTACTCTTTAACATCTCATAGGCATACTGTTTTAATTGCTCGACATCTTTTTCTCTGGTGGGCCGGTAGATCATTCCCGCCTGACAAAAGCGGCAGCCACGGATACAGCCGCGCTGGATCTCTAACACCACCCGGTCCTGTGTGGCTTTTATAAAGGGGACAAGCGGTTTCTTCGGATACGGGGAAACTGACATCTCTAATACAACCTGCTTTTCTACTTTAGCTGGAATATCTTCATATTTTGGAGTAAAACTTGCAAGACAGCCATCACTGCCATAAGTGACCTCATACATAGAAGGCACATAGATACCGGGAATCCGGGCTGCTTTTCGCAAAAAGTCCCTGCGGCCTGTACCATTCTTTTTACAATCTTTATATAACGTGAACAGTGCATCATAACTGATCTCACCCTCACCGATATAAAATAGATCAAAAAATTCGGCAATCGGTTCCGGATTGTACGTACAAGGTCCTCCGCCGATCACGATCGGCATATCTTCCCCCCGTTCCTCTGCATGAAGAGGGATCTGTGACAGGTCAAGAATCTGCAAAATATTTGTATAACACATTTCATACTGGATCGTGATTCCGAGAAAATCAAAATTTTTAACAGGCTGCTGGCTCTCCAGTGCGAAAAGCGGAATCTTTTGTTCTTTCATGATCGCATGAAGATCCGGCCATGGTGAATAAACTCTCTCACAGTAAACATCTTCGCGCTATTGAACATATCATAAAGGATCTGGATACCGAGATGGGACATACCAATCTCATACACATCCGGAAAACACATGGCAAATCGAATATCTACCGAGGCAGGATCTTTTTCTACCATATTCAGTTCACCGCCGATATAACGTGCCGGCTGATCAATTGTCAGTAATATCTCATCAGACAAAGCTGGTCTGCTCATAAGTACCTCCATATTTTTTATTTATTATCTGCAAGTAGCATCATAACATATTTTTCAATATTTGTATAATCTTCTTTTGCAGTTATTTCTTCCGTTATTTCTTTGGTACTTAAGCCGCCGATGGAATAATCTGTCACATCAGCCAGCACAAAAGACAAAAACAAAAGCAGACCGAGTACAAGCCGCAAGGTGAATGTTTTACCTAATGCAGGTTCTTCTTTGGCAGGAGCCGGATGCGTCCAGTCGGCATCCTCATTATGAAAAGATGCTCTCGCCCGTGCTACATATTCTTTTCTTTCATCTATCTGCTCATAAGTCATACGTTTACCTCAAAGGATCCCCATCATCTCTTTAACACAATTTATGCAATTGCAAAGAAACTAAGAATCATTTTACAAGGTATTTTTGTAACATGAAAGATGATGAACAGTCACTTCTTTAAACTATGGCAAACATAACATTTTTTGTATTTCCGGCCCGGTCTGATGCTGTGAGTAAATAGATGCCGCGTTTTTGTACCGTCACAGACTGTTTCACCTGCTTTCCATTCAGATAAACCGTGCATCCACTGCTATTATCATTTACCAGAATGGTTCGTTTGGAAGCATATATCCTTGCATTTTTCACCCCTGTCACAGTCGGCTTCTTTGAGTCGATGACAAATCCGCTTGTTTTTTGAATCACGGTGCCTTTATCGTTTACAGCCTTTACAAGAACGCGTTGTCCCTGGCTGTTTTTTGCTTCCGGGACAATGATTCGATCAGACAGAAGTTCTTTCCATTCCCCTGCATAATCAGTCTGTCCTTTTTTCAATACTTTATAATAGTAACTTGTCTCTGCTTCTCGATTGATCTTTAAGGTCATTTTTTTGTTTGTAAATAACCGGTAAGTATTTTTAACGGTACGTTCTAAAAGAGAAATACCTTTTAAAGAAGAATCAATATTTATCACGCTTGAGGCAACCGGTAGTTTGTCAGTTGAAAGAAGCGAATGATTAGGCGTCGGTTGAGGCACAGGCGTCGGATCAGGCACAGGCGTTGGA
>CAMBUC010000198.1 GCA_945871045.1 uncultured bacterium | reverse complement strand
AAAATGAGTTACATCTACCGACTCCCTTGCTCCGCAAAAGTCGCTGGTAGATGTAACTCATTTTTTATCTTAATATTATGATTCGGATGTTACATAGTCTTTTTTGTTCGTCATCCGGTCTGTTTTACAGGCTTTCTCATCCTATGCGATTCTTTATCGCCTACATACGAAAGCGGTCTGCTTCTTCCTGTAAACTTCCTGCAATCTCTTCGTTTTCACTCATCTTGGAATTGATGGCTTCGATCTCGGAAACCAATGTCTGAATGCTGTCTGCGACACTGCTTACACCATTTGCGCCTTCATCCACAGCCTCGGTGATTCCATTGACGGAATCTACCATATCGGAAACCATACCCACCATCTCATGGGAACGTTCTGCATAATGGATCATCTGCTCATTGATATGCGCCGCATCCTCACTGTACTGTTTACCACTGGATACAAAATTGTCATAATCCGGCAGGATCGTTGTCTCAACATAGTGAAGCACCTCGTTGGAATTATCGATCAGTTCGCGCACCAGTTCAATGACCATGCTATTGATTCACTGAATGTTGCTGGCAGTCTCTTTACTTGAATCAGCCAGCTGCCGGATCTCATCCGCAACAACTGCAAATCCTCTTCCGGCCTCTCCTGCTCTGGCAGCCTCAATGGAAGCGTTCAAAGATAACAAGTTTGTTTGTCCGGAGATCGCCAGAATCTCATTTGTCAGTTCGTTGACACGTTCCACATTTTTACTGTTTTCAACCGCCCGTTTGATCTTTTCCAGGATGGGAGCGATCATCCGTCGTGTTTCTTCTTTATTGCTCTGTGCGGATGCCTCTAACTCGTCTGCCCGCTTCTTCATCTGTTCGGAATAGGTAAGAATCTCTTCCGTCGTCTCCTGCAGATCATTCAATTCGCCTAATACGCGTTTTGCATTCTCATCCACGTTGAATACGGTGGTTGCAACTTCCTGCATAGTTGCCGAAAGTTCTTCGGTAACTGCCGATACATCGCTGGCATTGCTGTTGGAATTATCGGCCTTTTCGGTCACATCATGAACGATCGCCGCCAGGGAACCGGAGTCGATATGTATCTTTTTCATGATGCGTTCCAATACATCAAGAAAATGATTGACATCTGCCGCCAAACGTCCCATCTCATCCTGATTCAAAACCATCAGCCGCTGGGACAGATCACCCTGTCCGGCTTCAATGGATTCAATGATCCCATCCATTTTCGCAATATGTTTACGAAGACGCCAAGTAACCTTTCGATCCAAATTGATCACACAGAAAATGAAGATCAGTACAAAGACCACTCCCGTTGCAATAGAGGATATCCGCGTAATCTCAAAAGAAGCCTGATTCTCTGCTAAAAACTGTGAAATCTCTGCCGTAGCTGCCTCATCCCGGATCCCCGACTGTTCCATCAACACAGCATTCTTCTCTGCAAGCATCAGAATATCCGAATGCAACCGGTTCATTCCAACCAAACTGCCCATCATGTAGATCAGCATCATCACCAGCATAAGCACAATAGGGATAAGTACCTTCACACGAATGCTGACATCTTTCCATTTCTTCATACCTGAAACCTCCTCATGTCATAATCATCTTGCAATCCACCCACATCGGGCAAAAGAACTCAAAAAGTCATTTTATTATAACATCTTTTTGACATAAATCATAGATTTTCTATATAATTTCACATTTTTTTATGTGATACACCAAGAACTATGTCATGATTTGATAACACTCTGTTTTATCCTTTTCGATTCGTACTGATATACTTCTTGACTGATTCCAACACCATTTCTCTGGAGTACACGCGTTTCTCCTTCTCCTTTTCAGAACTGCGGAAACCCTGTACACGCTTCAAAGCCAGCCGATGTGTCTTTTCCATATTCTGAATCGCGCTTTCCAAATTCTCACGGGAAAACCGCGCACGCTCCTCTGCCAGATTGGCACTTGCTTCCTGTGTCTTCTCCTGAATCGTGTTTACAAACTGATCCATATGCTGATTCAGCATAGCCTCCAAGGCAATCACATTCTGCTCAAAATGGGTAAGTACAGAAACCGTAAGCGTCGCATCCGCTGCCACAAGTCCCATTAAAATCAGGGATAAAAACTCCATCCAGGAAGGAGTGATCCAACCAACCATCCGCTTTGTCAGGGGAGCGATCCCATAGATGACAATGAGCCCTGCGATACCAAATCCAATGGATGCCGGCAGACAGACACGCCCGTGAATGTTCAAGGGTACATTGCTATAATCCCACCAATAGGCGTGGAACAATTTTTCCAGTACATAGGAAGTCACATATTCCAAAACGATACTGCCGAAAAACGCCACCAAAAAGATCTGCCACCAGGTCATTTCAGCCATTCCATGCGCTTCCAACTGATCTGCGATAAATGTGATGGCTGTTGCGCCCACACCGTAGATGGGACACATCGGCCCGTAAAGAAATCCCCGGTTCTGCCACTTTCCGTTTTTGATGGTACAAAAAGTAGATTCGTAGATCCATCCCATCACACTAAAAATCATAAAATAAACAAAATACTTGCTAATCCACATAAAACTTATCCTCTTTTCCTCATCGCAAATGTCTCTGCTGTTGAAATATATTTGTCCACCAGACATAAGATCCATGCCTCACGGCTGAGCGGCAGTTTTGTAAGGGTCAGCGGCCACATATGCGACCGGATCATCTGCTGAATGTGCTCTCCCACCTGAAAATAGAGAACCGCATTCCTACAGGATGTATCCGGATGATGATAGCCGTGCAGACGATGCGAGCGGTCATTTTCATGCCAGTCATATAAATAAAAATCGTGCATGAATGCCCCCGTAACAAGTGCCTTTTCATCCGCCCCCAGACGAAGTCGACGGTTGAGAAGAAAACAAAGCCGTGCCACCCGTTCCACATGATCATAGGTCGAGATTGCCCCATGCTGAATATAACATTTCATTTCCTGAATCTTTTCATGCTGCCGATAGTTTCTCAGCAGCAGATCAAATTGTTCCTGCTCTTCACAGGTTAATTTCCGATTCACCATCTGATAACTCTCCTCAATGACATCCCTTGCAACGGCTGCAGTCTCCGCCGCAGGAAGTTTTTCCGCGTTTTTTGTCCCGGATCATACTTCGTATGATCAGCGCGACGATCACACCCAAGGCGATCAATACAATCACAGTTCCCATCACTGACCTCCTTTTTATCCTAGTCAGATAAGACTCCCACTTCTGTAAATGGGGAGTAAAACAAATTCGTCTCAGTGAGAGTACAGTCTCTGACTGAGATAAAGTCTCCGGCGGATTGCAGGAATGCGCATTTGAAGATGTCTGCAAAGCAGACGCGCATTCCGCAGCAAGAACGCTGAGGCGTTCTTGCTTCTGTAACGATTATCGCACGTTTATATCATATTTGCAATCAACAATCCAATATGTTACAATGAATGTGAATTGTTGAGTTACTGGAACGGGATACAAGCGAACAGTAACATTGTTGAACATACGGAGGATTTCATATATGGGACTTGTAGTAAACGAATCTGCTGAAAATTATCTGGAAACGATCCTGATCCTTAGCAAAAAACTTCCGGTCGTACGTTCCGTAGATATTGCGAACGAACTGAATTACAAAAAATCCAGTGTCAGTATCGCCATGAGAAATCTGCGGGAAAAAAATCAGATCACAGTGACCGATGCAGGTTTTATCTATCTGACAGACGAGGGAAAACAGATTGCGGAAATGATCTACGAGCGCCATCAATTTTTGTCCGCATACTTAGAAAGCCTTGGTGTTCCCGCCCAGATCGCAGCAGAAGATGCCTGCAAGATCGAGCACGTCATCAGCAAGGAAAGTTTCGAAGCAATGAAACGCAGCCTTACAAAAAGTTCCGAATAAGACCATAACAAGAAGCGAAAGCATTTATGCCTTCGCTTCTTCTTTTTTCAATATCCGGTTGATATTTAACAGGAACAACGTCGTTGCGATCGTCGCTGAAAGCACATCCGAGATGGGTTCCGCATAATACACACCCATGACACCAAACCGATGCGGCAGCAGGAGGGCCAGCGGAATGAGCAGGATGATCTTTCGAAGAACGGCAATAAATAGCGAAAGTTTCGCCTGACCCAGCGCCACAAAGGTCGGCTGAATACCGTTTTGCAGACCAAATACAAGCATTCCCAGCATAAATACCGGCATGACTGTTCCAACCAACTCAATGAGC
>CAMBUC010000197.1 GCA_945871045.1 uncultured bacterium | reverse complement strand
GGCATTGCATTAAATCGAATGAATGAACAAAAACGAGGATAATTTGTTTTATTTTTAAGAAAAACCCCAGCATGTGAACTATAACTCACATGCTGGGAATGAATTAAGACTGTTCATTTTTTAATTTATAATTGATTCCAATGCCTACACCGATCAAGGCCCAAAAAATAGGAGATACCGTCACAGTAGAATCATTTGCAAGCCCGGTGATCATATAACCGATCGTTCCAAGGAAAATTGAAAATCCTAAAATCACGGATACGTCTTTAAATTCTCTGCGAAAATATAGTTTTGTACTATTTATGAAATACCAAATATAAAACACCAAAAAACATATCAACGAGATAACACCGGATTGAACACCAATCTGCAGATACAAATTATGGGGTTTCGTAATAATCAGATTATCATAACCGTTGTTATATTTATCTACAAAATCGTCATTTGGATAAACTATGGCATAAGTATCCGCACCCGAACCAAAAACGATATATTTTTTCAGCATGGCTATGCTTTTATTCCAAATATATCCACGTCCATTTGCCAGACCACTCAAAGAAACTAGCGGATGAAAATTCGGAGAATCATTTTCTTCTGTGAGTTTCGTTAGTTTACCCAACGCTGTATAATAGTAATACCCGCCATCAGACGTTGTATCCTTTATAAAACACCATTCTTTTTCATCAATCTTTACAATAAAACCATATTGAACGGGATCTTGATCTATGATAGTCGGTGTTAACTGGAAATTCTTAAATCGATCATCTGTAATTGCATAATAATAATAGCCATCATCAGTTAGACAGTATTCATAATTTACAGCGTTCTTATCCTGATCAGTTAAAGAAAAGGTTACTACAGAATCGCTATTAAACATCTGAATAAATAACTGATTTCCTTTATAATCGATTTCGACTTCATCATCCAACGTATAAATGTGTTCCAAATCTGTTTTGGCAGTATCCGCATTCTGAATATAGGAATTTATTTTGGGATGGATCGCAAAAACAGCGGCAAAGGTACAAAAGAAAGCCAGTAACAGTGGAAAATATAATATCTTGTGCGTTTTTGCCAGTTTAAGAAGCATAAAAATGATAACAAAAAAACAAATAACGCCAAAAGCAACCCACGCAGAACTTGAACATGCACCTAACATACAGATCAATAATCCAACTGCAAGAATGGCAGACGCTATTTTAACCTTTAGATCCGAATGCAAGGCTGCAAGCATAATAAAAATCGGTATTACTAAAAGAACATATGATCCTACATAATTCACATTATAAAATGGTCCATATACCTGACCCGGTGCAAAGGTAAACGAATAACCATCTCCGGCGTAGATCAGGCGATAAATATCCAATTTAAAATACTGTAATACACAAATAATACTAACTAATGTCGCTCCTGTAAAAATTAACTTTAATATAGAGATTTCCGCATCCTGATAAACAACCAGATAGTAGCAATAGAACACTGCAACAATATAAGCCATAACATTCCATACGGTTTCGAATTGATCCGGCATTCCATGACCGGAAAAATACTTATATTCTGAAAACATCGAAGAAATTATTACCAGAGCAATATATACTATCAGCGGGATGAAAATATAAGTATTTTTATTGAATAATCCATTTTTGTTTTTCATCTTGCCGATCATCCACCCAAGCATCATCATAAAGGTCCGAAACCGCCCAAACCACCCAAGCATCATTATCATGACTGCTCCGCATAGTGTGATCAGCATTGATTTGTAGTATAAAAAGAAATCTGCAAGGTACACTTCGTTTGAATACCACGGGAATTCTGTTAATGGATTTGCAAAAAATTTTACTTTTACTACAACAGGGATGATTACTATCCATAAAAATAATGGCAAATAGTAAATGTTGTTCTGCATGAATTTTTTCATGATGTGCTTACTCCTTTTGTATATTGGATTACTCGGGACATTTTTTTGAACCCAAAGTGCTGTTATTGTAACATATAATCCAACAAAATAAAAGCAAATAAAAAAGCTATTATAGATTCATCCAGCCATGTGAATCCTTAAAAACTTTGTAAGCGATGAATAACACACCGCCTACCACATTTCTAAATTCAGTTAAAGCAGTAAACGACTACCGTTTACTTTCGATTCCTCTGTTACTTAAGTGGCAGGGGAATTCTATTTTCAGGAACATTAGATTCCACATCAATTAGTCCTGAACATTGTTCCTTTATAAATTCACTCCATGGCATCAGCTATTCTATACCTGCGGACGAATTCGTGTAATCCGGCATATACAGGAGTACCGTATAGAGGTATTGGAAAATATTCAGATTGTTTGCTTTTGCCGTCTCTACAATGCTGTACATCACCGCACTTGCACCGGCTCCGGTCTATGATGTGTGGAACAGGAAAACTTTCCGCCCAATTGCATAGTTTTTAGTTTTTCGCTCTGCACGGTTGTTCGAAATCTCACATCTGGCATCCAATAGATAATTCATCAGTGTATCGTGATTATTTTTGGCATAGTTCAACGCTTTTCCATGCTTGCTTCCGCCAGTTGGATGAATGGTATCCAGCCAGTTCCAGAACATATTCCATACAGGCGGCTCCAAAACTGTTCTTTGCTGCTTTCATTCTTTGGACTCCGGCTCCTTCAGTGTACGTTCCAGATAGAAGAGTTTGTTGCAGTACAGCAGCCCGATTTCTGCCGGAAGCCGTTGTTTTGCTTCCTCTTCATCCGGAAGATCGATATCCTCGATTGCCACATCGGAGTTGATGTCCAAAATTTTCAGATCAGTGATCGTTTCATCTTTTTCATTTAACCGTTCAGAAAGCATCTGGATCATAAGATCTTTCTGCACCAACTGGTTACGGTAAAGTATATTCTGTCCCTTTGGATCCACCATGCATTCTTCCCTCACTAAGATACATTCATTGTACTAAAAGAGCGGAATTATGGCAAATAACAGCCAATAATGGACTGGCATTATGCCGAATCAAAGTTTTTTCTTCAAAAGACAGTCGGTTTTAGCGCTTTTCTGTGAAGTTAAGCACACCATTATGAAGTTGTGCATAACTATCCCAGTCGAAGTAGAGCGCTTTCATTGTATTTTTTTACATCCACAGAACACAAAGACTGCATTGGAGAAGGGATCCATTTAAAAAATATCCCGTGTGATTGCCATGAGACCTTCAAATGACTTTCTCATATCTCTGTTCGCCACAGACCAAGTAGAATTTCTGTACTCTGAACAGATCACCAATCAAAACTCCCGCAGAGCGGATATGGTATGATAGATCACATCTCTGCGGGCATTATTATTGATTGAAACCTTACAACCGTTAACCATGATCGTTAGTGCCTCGCCCGAAGGTGCGCCATCTGTTGGCAACTGCAGGTTTGAGTCAGGCATTTGCGAATGGGCTTCACTGACAAGCAATAGCGGTACAATCTCAGGAGAATCATCCACCGTCGATCCGGTTGCCTCTGGTACCATGCATGCTTTCTTTTTTAGTCTTGTGATGGTGTTATAAAATGTATTGACAGAGATATCGTTTTGTTCACACCAGACGCGGTCAGAAAATCCGCTGCTGCGACACTCCTGAATCAATGACAGCCATTCTTCATCCGTCCTTCGTTTATTACGCATAAGCTGTTCCTCCCAAAGTAGTAAAAACACAGTGATTGACTACCTTTGGTTAAGAAAACCGGGATGATGCGACTGCATCCAGACCTGAAAAGAGATAAAGTAGTCATTTACTGCTTATTTACTGTATTATCTCAGATCTGAAAGAACATTTGGAACAGTATGTTATTCATCGCTTACGATACAAAGAAGACCTTAACTGCTCATGCTTACAATATTCATTATAAGTATAAAGAAAATGTATGTGTAGAAAAATTTTCAGAAAAAAGATCCCTGCCGCGTCTAACGCGACAGAGATCTTCTCTAATCATTCATTTTTAATCAATCACTTATTGCATAACAACCTCAAGAGAGATGCTATATCCACCAGCATATTTGAATGTAACCTTGAACGTATCAGCAGTTGATAAGTTTTCAACTTGGGAACCGGTATAATTCCATCCATCAACTACATCTGTCTCAGTCAACTTAGAAATCTGAACACTAGGAGTTTCAGAAATTACTTTGCCATACTGATCTTTTACTTCAGAAGTATCAATCAAATTAGTCAACTGTGTATTAGTCACTGTCGTTCCAGTAAGCGTTACTTTACCGTCATCTAC
>CAMBUC010000196.1 GCA_945871045.1 uncultured bacterium | reverse complement strand
TTCAGAATGCGATTTTGCAGGCATTCCAGAAAGGAAGTAAACTGGTGCTTGATTTTTCTGGTGTGGAATATGTGTCCAGTGCAGGTCTTCGTGCGCTGCTGATTGGGCAGAAAACCGCAAACTCAAAGGGAGGAACCATGACACTGGTGCATGTGGCTGATGCAGTGCTTCAGGTATTTAAAATGTCCGGTTTCAGCGGCATTTTACATATTGAATAAATGCAGTTCGACATGCGGAATACAGGGATTATGACAGAACTGGAAAACAACAATTATTTTGTAAAACATACCCTTAGCAAATATCTCGTTCCGACGATCATTTCCCTTTTGGGATCAACAATGATCACATTTGTAAACAGCCTTCTGACGGGAAATCTGTACGGCAAGGAGGCACTGGCTGCAATGAATCTGGTCAATCCGGTCACATTCATTTTTGCGATGTTTGGCTGTCTGATCAGCATTGGCGGTGCAACCGGTGCATCGATTGCAATGGGAAAAGAGGAGGACGCACAGGTGAATGCCTATGCGACGCTGTCCCTCTTTTTGTCTATTGCGGTGCCTTTGATGTTCTCGGCAGTGGGCGTTTTATTTTTTGAGCCACTGATGGGATTTTTGGGTGCAAAAGGCGCTTTGTTTGAGGCGGCTGCCGGTTATGGACGAGTGATGCTGATAGGAGGTCTGTTTACCACATTGATGTACTACCCCTTTAATTTTTTGCGGGTGGATGGACGCGGACAGTATTCCATGATGATCTTCGGTGTGATGGGGGCAGCAGATATTCTGCTGGTGCTTCTGTTTGATCGGCTTGGGCTTGGCTTGACCGGAGTGGGTCTTGCTGTGGTTCTCAGTGCAGCGGTTGCCGATCTGGCAGGTATCGGTGTACTGTTTTTCGGAAAAGGAAGACAGTTGGGACTCGGCAGGGTGGCTCATCCTGTTCATGATACGCTTCAGTTGGTTCGGGCAGGAGCGGCTGCGGCTCTGAATAATCTGTGCAACATGCTTCGCACCATTTTTTTGAACAGTCTGGTGCTGGCTGCGCTGGGAGAAGACGGGGTCAGTATGTTTGCTGTTGCCTGTGCAGTATTAAACTTTGCCACTGCGTTTGTTGCAGGTGCAGGACAGGCAGTGTCTCCCCTCATCGGAGTTTTTTTCGGAGAGCGGGATTATACCAGTATCCGTATGCTGATGAAAAGCGCCGTTCGTCTGTCACTGCTGTTAATGGGCGGTTTGTTTGTGCTTACACTTGTGGGAAGCATCCCCCTTGCACACCTCTTTGGCATGCAGGGAACGGAGATGACACGGTGAGCCGCGGAAATGATCTGCTGGACGATGGCCAGCCTGATACCGGCTGCGGTGGTGAACTGCTTGATTTTCCATTACACGACGATCCGGCGTGTAGCGCTGGCATCGGTTCTTACCTTTTGCCGTTCCTTTGGCTATGTGGCGCTGATCGCATGGATATTGGTGCATGCGGGAGCATCCGGAATTTTGATGTCAGCCTTTCTGCTGGGAGAACTGGCAACGCTTTTCACTGCTGTATGTGTGACTGAATTTCTGAAAAAACGTGATCCGTCACTGGAGCGGGTACTGCTTTTGCCCAGAATCTCAGGCAACGAACACTATATTTCTTTTTCCGTGCCGGGAAGTGCCCAGGGAGCAGTCGTTGCATCTGAGCGCATGGCAGAGTTCTGTGAGCAGCATGAACTGGATCCGGAACTTTCAATGATGCTTCCGCTGGCGATCGAAGAGATGCTGGTGCTTGTAAACGAGCACTGTTTTGAAAATAATGACAAAATGTATGCAGATGTGCGTATCGTGATCAGTGCAAAAGAGTTACTTTTACGCATCCGCTGCGGCGGAAAATTGTTTGATCCCATTGCGGATTACAGAAAACGCACGGAGGGCATGAGCGAGGAAGATCTTCTGATGGACGAATCCCTCGGCATTCGGATGATCACACAGGCAGCGGATTCCGTCACCTTTCGCAGAACCCTTGGCGTGAACAATCTGGTGGTCACATTTGCACAGTCATCTGACGGCTTGTAAGAAAACGACAAAAAGGATGGATGGGAATGTTAAAAAAAGAACAGGTATTATTTGATACAGTGACCAAGGAATTATATAATGAACGCACGAATGAACGTGTTGTTTTTACGATGCGGCCGTTTGCGCCGGGAGATGAGTCAGGACTCATCTCGTGTATCCGGGATGAATATGGAGATACTTATTTCAAACGGGATTTCTATGATGAAAAGAAACTGTTTGAGAAGGCAACCGGTGAGCATTATGTGTTTTTCGTGGCAGAAGCAAGGGGAGAGATCGCAGGGATGGAAATCTTTGCGCTGTTTACGGATAACGGTGATGATTACATAGAGCCCGCGTCCCAGATCTTGAAACGGGATTACAGAGGTTTTGGTCTTGCGGTCGAACTGGTTGCGTATACGTTTCCGTTGGCGAAAGCGATGAAGCCTTCGGCATTGTTTGTCCATGCAGTGACATTTCACCCCATCACCCAATGGGTGTGCGGGGAGCAGGGAATGATCCCTACAGGATTTCGTCTCGGAAGTTTTCTGGCAGAAAAGATGCACAACAGTTATCCGAAGGGAAGATGCCCCAAATATTCGGAGGGGATCATGATCCTTCCGGTGGAAAAGAAGGATGCAGGAACCGTGTATCTGCCAGGCGAATTGCATGAGGATGTGAAAATGATCTACCGGCAATTGGGGATGCAGGTGGAACTTTCAGATAAAAAGACTGGCTTTTCATCAGAAACAGCTTTGCTGGACATTGTGACGGATGAAATCCAGCGAACGGTTCTGATACAAGTAATGAAACCCGGCGAAGACCTAGCGGAGCGGGTGCATGAGTTGCTGTTGGCCCATCCCGAGTCTTACTGGACCTATCAGGTCACGATTCCGTCCAATGACGGAACGGCTGTCACGGCTTATGAGAGATTGATCGGACTGGGATTTTTCTTTACCGGTATCAAGGCTGCCTGCGGTGAGCAGGAGCAGTTTTATATGCAGTGGTGTGGGGAATTAGAGTTATATATGGAGGATTATGCGCTCACAGATGCCTTTGTTGCAATGCAACGGCGGATCGGCGCTTATTATAACAGGAGGAAACATGTATGAGTCTGAGAAAAAAGATCATAGGTCTGTGTGTCGGAAATATTTTATTGGTGGCCCTTACGATCAGTATGTTTTTGGTTGTTCGGATGAATGCACTGACTGATGAGGTGGTTGAATCAAACAATACGTTTTCTGAACTGGTGGGAGAGATGAGTTCAGATTCCATGACCACTCAGATGCGCAAGCGCATGATGGAACTGACGAGCAGCAATGCAAGCCTGGCAAACGCAAAATTCGAAGAACTGGAAAGTCAGGTCATTTTGCTGGCAAACATGACGGAGAAGATCTTTGCGGAACCGGACAGTTATGGTCTTCGTCAGGTAGATCCGCCGAAGGCGGAAAATGATAAAACGCTTAGCGTGCAGTTTCTTCATTCCGCCGCCTTAAAAGATCTTGATAACCCGCAGATCCTTGAGCAGATCGGATTGCTGGCGAACATGCAGGATGCCCTCTATGAGGTGAATCACAATTTCGAAAATATGGCCTCTGATTATATCGCTCTTGAGTCCGGTATTATGATCCAGGCAGATTATATTTCCGGGTCGAAGTTTGACGAAAAGGGAAAAGTACTTCCCTACGAGGCTGATACCAGACCCTGGTATCAGGGGGCTAAAGAGACGAAAAAGCCTTACTTCACACCGGTTACGTGGGATGCACATTCCACCGGTACCGGCATCATGTGTGGGGTTCCTATTTATGTGGACGGCGAATTTCTGGGGGTTGCGGGGGCCGGTATGTATCTGTCTGACATCGAACAGTTGGTTGCCGATATCCGTCTTGGGTCTGCGGGCTATGCTTGCATCATTAATCAAAGCGGGCAGGTGATCTTTTCCCCAACGGAGAGCGGTATGCTCATGGTGGATGTGGAAAATCAGACGGATCTTCGCGCCACAGACAATCTGGCTCTGAGCGGAGTGGTGCGCAGCGTTCTGGCAGGTAGTAAAGGTATCACCACATTGGAAATGGACGGTGAAAAATATTGTGTTGCATATGCATCTATGGATAAGGTGGGATGGGGCTTTTTGACTGTGCTTGGAGAGGATGAGGTCAAAGAACCCACCAACAATCTGTTGCGGGAACTGGGTGTATACTCAGCACAGACCGTAAGTAGTATGTAAAAAACAGTACGGATATCTATGGTGATACTGATCGTGGCATTTA
>CAMBUC010000195.1 GCA_945871045.1 uncultured bacterium | reverse complement strand
TGAATGCAATGGGATTTGAGGTGGGACCGCTCCGTTCGCCTTTGACCGAGATGAGTGAGGAGAACGCTGCTAAAATGATCCGGATCATGAAGGATTATGGATTACAGGTAACTGAGTAGTTATTTTTTCCTGTGACAGCGACAGTTCCAAAAGATAATACTCTTTGATGGAGGATGAAATATGACAAATGTGATCATGCATGGCTGTAACGGACGTATGGGTCAGATGATCGCCGGGCTTTGCGAGAAGGATCCGGATATCACCATCGTTGCAGGTGTGGATACTTATACAGAAAAAAAGAATGATTTTCCGGTGTTTGCCACCATTTCCCAGTGTGATGTTCCCGCGGACGCTGTGATCGATTTTTCCAATGCAGATGCGGTGGATGGCCTGCTGGACTGGTGTGTGGAAAAACAGATCCCGGTGGTTCTTTGTTCTACCGGTTTATCAGAGGAGCAGCTGGCAAAAGTGGATGCGGCAAGTAAAAAAGTGGCAGTGTTAAAATCTGCAAATATGTCGCTTGGTATCAATACGTTGTTGGATCTTCTGCAGAAAGCCGTTAAGGTCTTTGCGCCCGCCGGATTTGATGTGGAGATCGTGGAAAAACACCATAACCAGAAACTGGATGCACCCAGCGGGACAGCGCTTGCCCTTGCAGATGCCATGAATGAAGCCATGGACGGTCAGTATGAATATGTCTATGACCGCAGTGAGCGCAGGCAGAAACGGGATGCAAAGGAACTTGGTATTTCGGCAGTCCGCGGTGGGACCATCGTGGGTGAGCACGAAGTGATCTTTGCGGGAGCAGATGAAGTCATCGAATTAAAACACACTGCCTATTCACGCGCTGTATTTGGCAAGGGAGCGGTGGAAGCTGCGAAATTTTTGAAGGGCAGACAGCCCGGATTATATAACATGCAGAACGTAATAGCAGAAGCCTAGGGGGCTTCTGCTTTTTTTGAAAGGGGGAAAGGTAATGGGAGAGAACGAAATCCGTTATTTGAAAAGTTTGGCCAAGCAGTATCCGACGATCGCTGCAGCAGCGACGGAGATCATTAATCTGAAAGCGATTCTCAGTTTGCCCAAGGGCACGGAGCATTTCATCACAGATGTGCATGGGGAATATGACCAGTTCCAGCACATTATGAGAAACGGTTCCGGGGCTGTAAAACTGAAGATCGAGCAGGAATTCGGCACAACCTTCAGTAAGGCGGAGAAAAAGAATATTGCTGCGCTCATTTATTATCCGGAGCGGAAACTGGAAGAAGTCGCACGCCATGAGGAAAATATGGAAGACTGGTATCGGGTGACGCTGTACCGCCTGATCCCGATCTGTAAGAATGCATCCTCGAAGTATACGCGTTCAAAAGTAAGAAAAGCCCTTCCGAAGGATTTTACCTATGTGATTGAAGAACTTTTGACGGGCCGGCCGGATCAGTCGGATCAGGAGGACTATTATAACGAGATCATCAATTCGGTCATTGAGACCGGACGGGCACCGGAACTGATCACAGCCCTCTGCAAACTCATCCGGCGATTGGTCGTTGATCATCTGCATGTGGTCGGTGATATTTATGACAGAGGCCCTTATCCGCATCTGATCATGGACGCACTGATGCGCTATCATTCTGTGGATATCCAGTGGGGCAATCACGATGTGTTGTGGATGGGAGCGGCTTCCGGCAATCCGGCATGTATCGCAAACGTGATCCGCATTTCCGCAAAATACGGCAATCTGGACATTTTGGAGGACGGCTATGGCATCAATCTCATTCCCCTTGCCCGTTTTTCAATGACCACCTATCAGGAAGATCCCTGCAAGCATTTTAAAGTGGAATATGATGCAGATCAGTACAATATCAAAGATGCCCAGTTAGATGAAAAGATGCATAAAGCCATTGCGGTGATCCAATTCAAACTGGAAGGACAACTGATCGAGGAGTATCCGGAATTTGACATGCAGGATCGAAAACTGTTGCATAAGATGAATCTGGAAGACGGAACGATTGCGATCGAAGGTGTGACATATCCACTGCGTGATACGTATTTCCCGACGCTCGATCCCGAACATCCCTACGATCTGACTTCGGAAGAGCAGGAAGTGATGGACCGGCTGACAACGGCATTTTTGAATTGCGAAAAACTGCAGAAGCATGTACGATTCCTGTTTACAAAGGGCAGTTTATATAAGGTCTATAACGGAAACCTGCTCTATCATGGCTGTGTGCCTTTGAATGAAGACGGCAGTTTCCAGACCGTGACCTTGTTCGGGCATGAATATGCCGGCAAGCAGCTCTATGATGTGCTGGAGCATTACGCGCGTCTGGGCTACTATTCCTTAGACCCGGCGGAGAAAAAACGCGGACAGGATATTCTCTGGTTCATCTGGGAAAATAAAAATTCGCCGGTATTCGGCAAGGCAAAAATGACGACTTTCGAGCGTTATTTCATCGAAGATAAAAAGACGCATGTGGAAAAGAAAAATCCCTATTATCACCTGGTGGAACAGGAGGATGTGGTCTGTGAGATCTTAAAGGAATTTGGTCTGGAAGGGGAGGATGCGCATATCATCAACGGACATATTCCGGTGGAGACCACCACCGGCGAGTCGCCGATGAAGTGCAATGGCAAACTGCTCATCATTGACGGAGGTTTTTCGAGAGCCTATCGCTCCAAGACAGGGATCGCGGGCTATACGCTGATCTTCGATTCCCACGGACTGATCCTGGCGGCTCATGAGCCCTTCGAATCAGTGGAGAGTGCGGTCGTCAACGGAACGGATATTCATTCCCACAATGCAGTGGTTTCCTCCACAAAACGTCGTCTGACCGTAGCGGATACAGACCGCGGCGTGCAGATTAAGGAGGAGATCGAAGCGCTGGAGTCGCTGCTTCGGGCATACCGATCCGGTCTTTTAGTGGAGCAGTTATAAAAATAAGGCTGTGTGCATGTTCCGCACACAGCCATTTTTTGTCGTATAGGAAACAATTATTTCATAATAGATAAATAATCCAGAGTACCGGTGGGAACACCGGTGCCTTTTTCTAATAGGGCGATGAGTCCTTTTAAGGTATCTGCTGTCTCAGCGGCAGAAGACGGGATCACGATCTTGCAGGGTTACTATCATATGCCGGAAGAGCCAGCGGCAGATGAACGAAACCTACACGGCGTGGATCCGTGGGCGTCTGCCAAAGTATGAACGGCCGCAGGTGGAATATATCGACCATTTGAACCCTTCCGTTGTCATTGACCAGAGCCGTTTGGGCGGAAATGCCAGATCTACGGTGGGAACCATCAGCGATATATACGCAGCATTGCGACTGCTGTTTTCACGCATCGGAACACCGTCCATCGGTCCGGCATCTTATTTTTCATTTAATAACCCTAACGGCATGTGTAAAACCTGTGCCGGCATCGGTAAAGTGCTGGATCTGAACATTCATGCGGTCATTCATGAAGAGCATACATATGAGGAAGGGATCTTTCAACTGCCTGCCTTTGGGTCGGGGAATTATTATTGGAAAATCTATCGAAGGCCGGATCTGTTTGATGTGAATAAAAATGGTGTGACCTTTCCGAAGAGGAGCAGAATATCCTTCTTTACGGAAGCCGTGTAAGAGGCGGGGAACGCATCGACAAAAAGATTGAAGGTGTGTACAACCAGTTCAAACGTCTCTGTCTCATGAAAAGTCCGGAAGAACAGACTGATTATACGTTAAAGAAACTGAATCAGTTCATGGAGGAGCACACTTGTCCCGATTGCGGTGGAAAACGGTTGAATCCCCAGACACTTTCCTGTCGGATCAATGGTCATAACATTGCAGATCTGTGCGAGATGGAGTTTCGTGAACTGCGGGAGGAACTGTTGAAGATCACAGATCCCCGCGGGCTGACGATCGTGGACCAGTTGGTGGCATCCTTAGACCGCATGATCGACATCGGGCTGCACGCCTCCGACATCCGCCAGATCATGGAACTGCTGGACAGCCTGATCCGGCGAGGAAACACAGTGATCGTCATCGAGCACAACACGGATGTCATGAAACTGGCAGACTATATCATTGATATCGGACCGGATGGGGGTACTTCCGGCGGAGAAGTCGTTTTTACCGGAACACCCAGGGAGATGATGGAGCAGGCAGACACGATCACGGCGAGATATCTGAGAAAATAATTTGTTACAGAAAAGGGCATCGGTCCCTTCGATGAAAGGGAACGATGCCTTCATTGTTTTTTATGAATTTTACAACAGTCTTACGCCGGCTTCTTTTGCTGCTTCGATGGTGTCTTCC
>CAMBUC010000194.1 GCA_945871045.1 uncultured bacterium | reverse complement strand
CGTCCCAGTTTCTTTGCCAGACGAAGTGCCGCAGCCACATTTGTTCCACTGGAGATGCCACACATGATCCCTTCTTTCCGAGCCAGATCCCGGGCTGTCTCAATGGCCTGGGCATCCGTTACGATACAGATATCCTCATAAATTTCCTGATTTAAAATGGCAGGGATCACACCATCACCAATCCCCATCTGCAAATGAGTTCCGATGGAACCACCGGAAAGGATGGCAGCATGTTCGGGCTCCACTGCCCAGATCGTCATATCCGGATTTTTCGCTTTTAATGTTTCTCCGATGCCGGTGATCGTTCCGCCGGTGCCGATTCCGGAACAGAACCCATGGATCTCACCATCTACCTGCTCCAAGATCTCCAGACCGGTCTGATCCTTGTGTACCTGCGGATTCGCAGGATTTTCAAACTGCTGCGGTACAAAGACACGGGGATCGTCCTTTGCCATCTGAAGTGCAGTCTGAAGACACTCTTCAATGGCTTTTCCGATATTTCCCGCGTCATGCACCAGCACCACTTCCGCACCATAATGCCGCATCAGTTTTCTTCGTTCCTCACTGACAGAATCCGGCATGATGATCCGCACATGATAGCCTTCCACTGCCCCTACAAGGGCAAGGCCGATCCCCTGATTGCCACTGGTGGGCTCCACGATGATCGTATCCTCTTTGATCAGACCTTTTTCCTTGGCATCTCTTAACATATTGTACGCGGTCCGCGTCTTGATGGAACCTCCTACATTCAATCCTTCAAACTTTACCAGCACCTGCGCACTGTCTTCATCCACCATGTGATTCAGGCGGATCATCGGCGTATGTCCCATCGCCTCTAAAATATTGTTATAGATCATTGCTTTTTGCTCCCTTTTTTAATACACCAAATATTGCTTGTCACAAACTGTCCAAAACCCCACCTGACAGTCTTCTTCATAGATACATACTTTATTATATGTGAAAACAGTATTTGGTTGTTGACTCGTAGGTCTCTCCCGGCGAGAGGAACGGCTGCTTAAAATTCTTTTCATTTACAGAATTCGGGAAAAACTGAGTTTCCAGACAAAAGCCCTGACGATTTTCATAAAAAGCGCCACCCTTTCCATACTGGCCGCCAACAAAGTTTCCTGCATAAAACTGCACACCCACGCAGGTGGTATAGACGTCCATCTGAATGCCCGAAGCATCTGACTTTGCACGGGCTGCCAGCTGCGGGCCTCCATCCGTCTGATCCAGCACATATGTATGATCATAACCTCCGGTATAGACGATCTGTTGAAAATCATCATTGATCCTTGCACCGATCTCTGTCATCCGGCGAAAATCCATGGGAGTTCCTTCCACCGATGCGATCTCGCCTGTCGGAATGGCTTTTGAATCTGCCACCGGCACATACGCATCTGCCAGAATCTCCAGTTTCTGTTTTTCCACGCTTCCGCTGTCATGACCATCCAAGTTAAAGTAGGCATGATTCGTGAAGTTTGCAACCGTCTTTTGATCGGTAGTTGCCTGATAATCCAAAACCAGTTCACCGGCATCTGTCAACGTATAGGTGACAGTGACATCCATATTTCCTGGAAATCCCTGCTCTCCATCCGGGCTGTGATAAGCCAGTACCACATGCTGATCATCAGATTCTTTTGCCTGCCAGATCACGGAATGAAACCCATTTGATCCACTGTGCAGGTTGTTTTCGTTATTATTCGCTTCTAACGGATAGACCACGCCATCGATCGTCACCTGAGCGTTAGCGATACGGTTTCCGTTTCTTCCGATGACCGCACCCAGATATCCCCTGACATCCTGATATTCAGCCGGTGTATCATATCCCAGCAGCACATCCCGCACCTGACCGTCTTTGTCCGGCACACGGATTGCGCGCAGGGCAGCGCCCAAACTGATAATGTCCACTTCCAGACCGCCGGCATTCTTTAAGGTATACATGGTGACATCGGTGCCTTCCTTTGTTTTGCCGAAAAACTGCTCCATCGTTTCATGCTCTCCTTCCACTATGTTATCATTAGGCAATTCCCTATATAATCCACTATTTTCAAGAATATCCCGGCATCGGCTGCGAAAGCCGGATACCAGGATATTCCTTTTGCATCATTATTTGTAACTGCTTCGTATGTTCACAGTTATCTTTCTTTCATCTCTGCTGCCACACGCTCATAAATGCCGTCTGCATCTAATTTGTACTTGTGAAGCAGTTCCTGCGCAGGACCTGACTCACCATATACATCATTGATACCGATGCGTGTTACTTTTGTGGGGCAGTTTTCGCTCAGGCACTCGATGACTGCTGCTCCAAGACCGCCGATGATGGAATGCTCTTCTACTGTAAAGATCCGTCCGGTCTTCTTTGCTGCCGCGATCACCAGTTCGTTATCCAATGGTTTAATGGTATGGATATTGATCACCTGGGCATCAATGCCGTCTGCTGCCAGTCTCTCTGCTGCTTCCAGGGCTCCGCATACGCAAAGTCCGGTGGCGATGATCGTACAATCCTTTCCATCGCGCAGTTCCACGCCCTTACCCATCTCAAATTTGTAATCGGGGCGATCGTTGATCACAGGCACTGCCAAACGTCCGAAACGCAAATAGACAGGGCCTTCATACTCATACACAGCCTTCACGGCAGCCTCAGCCTCTATCACATCACTGGGATTGATGACAACCATTCCGGGGATCGTACGCATTAATGCGATATCTTCGTTACACTGATGGGAAGCACCGTCCTCACCTACCGAAATTCCGGCATGGGATGCACCGATCTTTACGTTTAAGTGCGGATATCCGATGGAATTACGGATCTGCTCAAATGCACGTCCTGCCGCGAACATCGCAAAGGAACTGATAAAAGGCACATAGCCTAAGGTAGACAGACCAGCAGCGATACCTGCCATGTTTGCCTCAGCAATACCACAATTGATGTGACGCTCAGGAAATGCTTTTTGGAATACACCGGTCTTTGTAGCCGCTGCCAGATCAGCATCTAATACAATCAGATTCTCATGCTCTTTTCCAAGTGCGATCAAAGCACTGCCGTAACCCTCTCTGGTGGCAACTTTCTTTACTTCTGACACAATGCTTCACCTGCCTTTCTGATATCCTCCATTGCGATGGCAAACTCCTCGTCGTTGGGGGCCTTACCGTGCCATCCCACATTATTTTCCATGAAAGAAACGCCTTTGCCCTTTACGGTATGGGCGATGATAACGGTAGGCATGCCCTTCGTTGCCTTTGCCTCGTCAAAAGCAGCCTTGATCTGGTCAAAATCATTTCCGTCAATGTTGATGGCATGGAAATTGAAAGACTCAAATTTTTTGTCGATGGGATACGGTGAACATACTTCATCGATCCGTCCATCGATCTGAAGATTGTTGTTGTCCACGATGACGCACAGGTTATCCAGTTTGCGGAAACCGGCGAACATAGCAGCCTCCCAGATCTGTCCTTCCTGAATCTCTCCGTCACCGCAAAGTGCATACACGCGGAAATCCTGCTTGGAAAGCTTTGCACCAAGAGCCATGCCGCAAGCTGCTGATAAGCCCTGTCCCAAAGAACCGGAAGACATGTCTACACCGGGGATGTTCTTCATATCCGGATGTCCCTGTAAGTAAGATCCGGTATGACGAAGCGTCAACAGATCTTCTACCGGGAAAAATCCGCGGTTTGCAAGGGCCGCATATAATCCGGGCGCGGTATGTCCCTTTGATAATACAAAACGATCGCGATTCGGATCACTGGGATTCTTCGGATCGACATTCATCTCTTCAAAATAGAGATAGGTAAAAATATCAGCTGCTGAAAGAGATCCGCCGGGATGTCCGGCCTTTGCAGAATGAACACCCTCAAGAATTCCCTTCCGAACTTCAACAGCCATTTTCTGAAGTTCAAGTTTATTCATGATTTTCTCCTTAATTTACATTATTCGCAGATATGCTTAATCTCCAAAAACAGCCTTGTAGTCCTTCTGGAACTTCTCAATACCCTGATCTGTCAAGGGATGCTTTGTCATCTGCTCGATGACACCATAAGGAACGGTAGCAATATGAGCGCCTGCTAATGCGCAATCGGTTACATGGATGGGATTGCGGACAGAAGCAGCGATGATCTCTGTATCCAAACCATAGTTATCAAAGATCTGTACGATATCCTCGATGAGATTGATACCTGCCTGGCTGATATCATCTAATCTGCCAAGGAAAGGAGATACATAAGTAGCACCTGCTCTTGCAGCGAGAAGTGCCTGGTTTGCTGTGAAAATCAAAGTCACATTTGTTTTAATACCCTCAGAAGATAGAACCTTTGTAGCCTTTAAACCTTCAACTGTCATAGGGATCTTAA
>CAMBUC010000193.1 GCA_945871045.1 uncultured bacterium | reverse complement strand
ACTAGCGTAAATCCAGTTTTGCTGCTCGTTTTTTTGTCATATTATGGAAAAAGGAGGATAAATTAAGATGGCAGAAAGCAACAAAATGAAGGAGATCCACGTGAATAAGCTCATGGCTTTGATGGGAATACCGATGATCTTATCGATGGCATTGCAGGCAGTCTACAATATTGTCGACAGCGCCTTTGTGGGAAACATGAGAGTGGGAAGTGAAGCAGCACTGAATGCACTGACACTGGTGTTTTCGGTTCAGATGTTTATGGTGGCAGTTGGAATTGGAACAGGAGTGGGAACCAATGCACTTCTTGCAAGAACACTCGGACAGGGTAATCATAAAAAGGCTGCAAAAGTTGCAGGAAACAGTCTGTTTTTAGGAGTAATCATTTATGTGATCTGTCTGTTGTTTGGAATATTTGGTGTAAAAGCATATATTTCGACACAGACCGTTGATCCGGAGGTTATTTCAATGGGAACAAGCTATCTTAGAATCTGCTGTGTGATTTCCTTTGGAATCTTTAGTAACGTGAATGTTCAGATCATTGTTTTGGCAGAGGCAGTACTGATGATCGTGGCTATCCTGCTGCAAAAGAAAATCGGATCTTAGATGTTTTGACGCTGGGAAAAGACCAGGCTGTGAACCTTGGAGTGGATTATGACACTGCGATTCGCAGGCTTTTACTGGGAGTCGCTCTGTATATTGCAGTTGCTTGGCACGTATCGCCATTCACAGTTGATGGGTGGTTCGATCCTGTTCGGGATGATCATCCTGATAGGCGGTCAGCTTCTGGTGGAGAAACTGTTTGTCTATGCAGTACCGGTCAGTGTATTTATCACATTTTCCTTTGAGATCAACAGAGGAATGGTGACTTCCCTGATCGGACCAAATGGAGCAGGAAAATCAACCGTAATGGGAATGATATCAAACAAGAAGGGGCTATTTCGTATGTTTCCAGACGCCATTATGGTAAAACATAATAGATAATATCGATGCAACGCACCATCCGACAGGCCATGCGCACCAGATTCCGGTTGCTCCGAGTGCTGTTTTAGAGAAGCAGAAAGCAAGAAGTACACGCAGAAGCAAATCTGTAAAGGTGCCTATCATAAACTGTTTCATCATACCTGCACCCCTTAAGATACCATCTGAAACTAACTTGGCAGAGACCACGAAGTAGAAAGGTGACAGGATTTTCAGGTAGGTAATACCTGTGTGCATGGCAAGTTCGGTGGGATTGTCCATAAATAATTTTAATACGATGCTTCCGCCAAAGAAATAAAGGAGGAACATTGGAAGGCTCATCATCCATACTAATTTAACACCAACACCAAAGCCTTGCTTTACTCGGAGGGGCTTCCCGGCACCAAGATTCTGTGCCGTCTAGTTGGAAATTCCGTTTCCAAGTGTTGTAAAGGATGTGATCACCAGATTGTTGAGCTTTACAGCGGCGGAATACCCGGCCATGACAGGGGCACCGAAACCGTTGATCATGCTCTGGATCATGATATTTCCTATGGAAATAAAGCTTTGCTGCAGGCTGCTTGGAATAGCGATCATTACAATCTGTTTTAAAAGCTGCAGATCAAATAAAGGAGTTTTTTCTTTCCCTTCAATTTTATCTAGCCTGCGAAAGACTACGATCATTGCCAGAATGCAGCTGATTCCCTGACAGAGAAAGGTGGCCCATGCTACGCCGGCTACCCCCATATGGAATGCCTTTACAAACCAGATATCTACTGAGATATTAGACAGGGAAGATGCTGCCAGAAAGTAAAACGGTGTTTTGGAATCCCCGAGCGCAGAGAAGATTCCGGTAGCGATATTGTAGAAAATACAAAGGGCAAACCCCATGAATAAATATCCAGATATAGTTTTGAATCTGCAAATACTTCTTCCGGGGTTCGGATGAACCCAAGTAGCATACCGGAACCGGCTATTCCGATGAGCATTAACAGGACACAAACAAAACCACTGAACATGCAGGCAGTGTATACAGCGGTTTTCATTTCTTTATATTTTTTGGCACCGAACAGCGTCGAAACGACAACCGAACATCCCATGTTACAGCCGAAGGCAAAGGCAATAAAGATCAATGTGATCTCATAACTGTTTCCAACTGCTGCCAGTGCATTTTCTCCTACAAACTTTCCGGCAACCAGACTATCAGTTATATTATAGAGTTGCTGGAAAATAATACTTCCAAACAAAGGCATGCAGAATTTCCACAGTACAGTCTGAGGGTCGCCCACCGTTAAATCTTTATTCATTTTCTGAATTCTCCTCATTGTTTTTTCTCAACGGCTGTATTATAATCCGTTAAAAGATATATGTAAAATATCAATTATGAAGTTGTAATATATGAATTTAATATATGAGGAAGAGAAATGAATATCAGCTATGACTATTACAGAGTTTTTTATTATGTTGCAAAATATAAGAGTTTTACCGGAGCCGCAAAAGCACTTCTTAATAACCAGCCGAATATCACCAGAATGATGAAGAAGCTGGAAGAAGAATTGGGATGTACGTTATTTGTGAGACAACGGCACGGAGTTGTGCTTACCCCGGAGGGAGAAAAACTGTATGCCCATATATCCGTTGCCTTTGAACATATTCTGTGCGGTGAGGAGGAAATTGCCAGAGATAAAAGCCTTCAGTCAGGAATCGTTACGGTGGCGGCCAGCGAAATAGCACTTCATTGTGTATTGCTTCCCGTTTTGAAAACGTTCCGAAACACTTATCCCGGCATCCGGATCAGGATATCAAGCCATTCTACGTTGCAGGCAGTTGATGTGCTGAAAAAAGGGTTGGCAGATTTTGCGATTGTTACAGAACCTTTTGAACTTCCTTCCGGACTGTGCCACGAGGTGCTTCGAAGCATCAGGGAAGTACCGGTTTGCAGCGCAGCGTTTTCTCTTTCTCCAGATACTTCTCTTTCAGTGGAGCAGATAAAAGAATATCCATTGATCGGGTTGGGGGAACAAACTGCTTCTTTTCGCTTTTATTCGGATGTTTTCGGCAGAACGGGTATGTCCTTTACGCCGGATGTAGAAGCCGCTACAGCGGATCAGATCTTATCAATGGTAAAATCTGATCTGGGCATTGGCTTTGTACCAGTGGATTTTCTGGAAAAAGAGAATATGGACAATCTCGTTATCCTCAATTTAAAACCGGATATTCCTGCCAGAAATATCTGTCTGTTGAAACGACAAAATATTTCGCTGAGTATTGCTGCTTCTGAATTGGAGCGGCAGGTGAAAAGTAGGTGAGAAATATTCTCGTTTTTTCAGGCGCTTTTGCAACTGTATTTAATGTTGGACAGTTCAGTACAGACTATTAAAAAGCATTGTGGAATGGCTAAATGTATGATATGAAAATAACTGTAAATAATAATGAGCGGATACTCTGCGTATTATTGAGTAAATGAATAAAAATTACTTTGCGTACTATTGGAATATATCAGAAAATGCTATGAGGATAAAGTTCCGCTTGATAGAAAAATGCATGAGAAAGCAATGCATTTGTTTAAAGAATATATGTTGGTAGGCGGTATGCCGCAGGCAGTAGTCGCATTTGCAGAGAATGGCAGAGATTTTGTCGCGGCTGATATAGAGAAACGAGATATCCTGAATCTTTACCGGGATGATATAAAAAAGGCTGCAAAACGATATAATTCGAAAGTATCTGCATTGTTTGAAAATATTCCTGCTTATCTCTCAACCCATGAAAAGAAAATTGTGCTCAGCGAGATTGATCCGGGTGCTACCTTTGACCGGTATGACGATCCACTGTTCTGGCTGGATGATTCCATGATATGTAATCTTTGCTATAAGTGCAATGATCCCCATATAGGTTTTGCGCTGAACAAGAATGATTCTGCTGTGAAATGTTATATGGGAGATACAGGGCTTCTTGTCAGTCTTGCATTTAATGAAAATGAGATCATGGATCAGCAGCTTTACAAGTTGATCATGAATGATAAATTATCTTTAAATGAAGGCATGATATATGAAAATGCGATTTCGCAGATCATTGCTTCGAAGGGGAAACGGCTTTACTTCTATACCCGATATTCGGAAGAAAAGCATAGAAATGATATTGAGATAGATTTTTTGTTATCCAATGAGAGCAAGATGAATTTTAAGGTATTCCCCGTAGAAGTAAAATCATCCAAGAACTATTCCGCAACCTCGCTTGACAGGTTCAAAGAATTATATGAAAAAAGAATAGATATGTCGTATATTATTCACCCAAAGAATCTGGTGGCGGATCATCAGATCATAAAAATGCCCCCATATATGTTTAGTATGGTAATTTGAAAATATTGTGAAAATCAGGGACGTTCCTTCTGCCACG
>CAMBUC010000192.1 GCA_945871045.1 uncultured bacterium | reverse complement strand
CGTTTTCATCGGCAACATACATTATAACACATTTTTCCTAATTAGTGAACCTCTGTTTTTTTCTTTTTAATGATATCAACCATTACCGCACCGATCAGTACAAGACCAGTAATGATCTGCTGCCAGTTTGCCTGAAGTCCGATGTAAGGAAGTCCTGTCTTTAATAGACAGATAACGAATACACCGATCAAAGATCCCTCTACAGAACCAACTCCACCACTTGCAGATACACCACCGATGATCGCACCACCGATTGCCTCAAGTTCAAAACCTGCTCCGGTACCGGGCTGTACAGTTGCGAAAACTGCTGAGTAAGCAACTGCTGCTAATGCTGCGAAGAAACCTGAGATCACATATGCCATTACATGATAGAATCTTACGTTAACACCTGACAGTCTGGTTGCTTCTTTGTTACTTCCGATAGCGATCGTATAACGGCCCATCTTTGTATGGTTCAAAACAAACGCCATTATGATAACGATCAGGATCATCCAAAGGAAACCAAGCGGGATCTTTGTTCCGCTTTCAGTTGTGATCTTGAAAATGCTACGGAACCAGCCGCCATCAGATCCTGCTGACGGCCATGAAATACCAAATCCTTTTGAGAAGATGGAACCAAGACCACGGGTGATCATGCATGTACAAAGTGTTGTCAAGAACGGAGGCAACTCCATCACTGCAACTAACACACCATTGATGATACCGATAATAATACCAACTAAAAGTGTTACGAGAAGTCCGGCTGCTACCGGCCAACCCTTCTGGGTAATCAGATATCCACCAGCCAGTGAGTAACAGATCAATCCAGTACCAATTGAAAGGTCAACACCACCGGTAATAAGCGGGAATGTTACACCAATTGACATCAATACGATGTAGTATGAGTAATCCAAGATACTCATGATGGTCGAGTACTGTCTGAAGTTCTCACTAATAATACTAAAAAATGCAAATAATACAATTACTACCAGGAGTACGATGAACTTCTGACTTGCAAAAATAGATGATTTCTTTTTCATTGTCCTCTCTCCTCCTTAACCAATCTCTCGTGTTGCCATATTCATGATAACTTCCTGTGTTGCTTCTTCGATTCGAACCTCACCGGTCTTTCTGCCTTCACACATTACCACGATACGATCGCTCATTCGTAAAATCTCAGTCATTTCAGAGGAAATCATGATGATGGACTTTCCTTCGCTTGCCAGTTTGTTCATCAATTTATAAATCTCGTTCTTTGCACCAACGTCGATACCACGAGTCGGCTCATCGAAAATCAAGATATCACAGTCATTGATCAACCATTTTGCAATAACAACCTTCTGCTGATTACCACCAGATAAGTTTACTACTAACTGCTCTACGCTGGGAGTCTTCGTAGCCAGAGACTCAACATACTCCTCTGCCACCTTCTTCTCAGCCTTCTTATCAATAAACAGTCCCTTTGTATAGTTCTCCAGACATGCCATTGTAGAGTTCTCTGCAACAGTCTTCTGAACAACGATTCCGTAACGCTTACGATCCTCGGAAAGATATCCGATACCATGCTTTACAGCATCCTGCGGATTGTTGATCGTTACTTTTTCACCATTGATATAGATATCTCCGCTTTCCTTCGGGTCTGCACCAAAGATGGCTCTTGCAGTCTCGGTACGTCCTGCACCCATCAAACCGGAGAAACCTAAGATCTCACCTTTACGAAGTTCGAAACTAACATCCTGAACCATTCTTCCGGCATTTAAGTGTTCTACTTTCAAAACAACCGGTGCATTTTCAGCAACTGTACTTGCGGTCTTAGGATCTTCATAAATGACACGACCAACCATCATGTTGATGATATCATCTTTTGTACACTCATTTGTGATCAATGTTCCTACATAAGTACCATCTCTCATGACCGTTACACGATCAGTGATGACTTTGATCTCATCCATACGGTGTGAGATGTATACGATACCAAGATCCTGTGCGCGAAGATCGCGGATGATCTTGAATAATTCCTCTATCTCAGCCTCTGTCAGCGCTGCTGAAGGCTCGTCAAAGATAATAACCTTTGCCTCATGCGAAATAGCCTTTGCGATCTCACACATCTGCTGCTTACCAACAGTTAAGTTTGCCATTGTCTCTGAAGGATCGATGTCGATATGAAGTCTGTCAAAGAGTTTCTTTGCTTCTTCATTCATCTTCTTATCATCGATCTTGATTCCCTTCTTGAACTCGCGTCCAATGAAGATGTTCTGTGCAACAGTCAGATGACCGAGCATGTTCAACTCCTGATGCACGATAACAACACCTGCATCCTGAGCCTCTCTGGTATTATGGAACTCAATGTCCTTACCTTCATATGTAATGGTTCCGGAATCCTTTGTATAAATTCCTGTCAGCACTTTCATAAGTGTTGATTTTCCGGCTCCGTTCTCTCCCATTAATGCGTGTACTTCTCCGCGTCTTACTTCGAAGTTTACATGGTCAAGTGCGTGTACACCAGGGAAAGATTTATCAATATCTTTCATCGTTAAGATTACTTCACCCATTCTACTCTCACCTTTTTCCTTTCCGAATCAACAGTAGTTATTTGTTACCTGAGTTCAACTAGTTCTTTCTGCGTCTTGCCACTACGTCTGCATATACCGCTACGATAACGATCAGACCAGTGATGATTAACTGATAGTTCTTGTTGATACCCAGCGCCAGAATACCTTCCTGTAACAGTGAGATGATGAATACACCGATGACAGTTCCACCGACAGAAGCAAGACCGCCTACCATGGAAGTTCCTCCCATTACGCAACCTGCGATTGCTTCGTTGTTGTACTGATCGCCGTATCCGGGCTGTACGGTTGTATATGCGCCAACAAAGAAGATTGCTGCGATGCCGACTAATGTTCCACAAATCACATATGCAAGCATCTCCCATTTTTTCACGTCTACACCGGAAAGTCGAACTGCTTCTTTATTGCTTCCTAAACTTAATATGTAACGACCTGCTCTGGTGTTATTCAGAATCAGTGAGCAGATAACTGCTACTATCAGGAAAATCACAAGACCTACCGGGAAGTTGCCAACCTTAACAAGTTTTCTGAACCATCCAGCTGCCTCTGCTGCCTGCGGCCAACTAACAGACTGTGTTTTTGTAAATACAGAAGCCAGACCTTTTGCGATGTTCATACTTGCCATTGATACGATGAACGGAGGCACTGTCCAGTATGCTACGAGATATCCGTTGAAGCATCCAAACAGGAATCCTACAAAAATACTGATCACCAAGCAGAGTGCTGTAGGCAATCCATAACTTGTCAGGCAGTAACCTGAAACAAGCGCTGCGCAGAACATTACCGGTCCGATGGAGAAATCGATACCGCCTGTCGCAATAACAAATGTAACTCCCAGTGACAAAAAGCCCAAGAAGTACGCATAGTTCAATGCGCTCAGGATACGAGGCAGTCCTGCAAAACCTTTTGCTGTCACGCTAAACAAGATGTACATAAGAACAAGTACACAGCATAGCACGATTCTGTTAAATCCCACTTTTTTTACGATTGGATTTTGTTTAATCTTTTCCAACTTTCTTCCTCCCAACTGTATTTTTTTTGTTGGCGTATCAGGATGAACCGTTTCACCCCTCAAGTAACTCTATTATCCACCCAAAATCGTCACTTGTCAATTTTTATAAATGCGACGTTTCAGAAAAAATATAGTAAAATAGTCACTTGTATTACTCGCAACTGCGTTGCAGCGTCTTTATGGAGTTTCCATCGCGAAGCGTTGTGCCCATACTCAGTTCAATGGGCGGCCGCTCCTCCCTGCTGTCGATCTGTGACAGCACAAGTTCCACGGCTTTTTCGCACATTTCCTTCATCGGTTGTACGACCATGCAGAGTTTCGGTTTCACAACATGTGACATGATCAGATCATCAAAGCCCATCATGGAAATATCTTCCGGACAGTCATAATCCGACTCATTGACCGCCATAACCGCACCCAGTGATGCCTCGTAGTTCGTCATAAGCACCGCAGTGGGCGGATCCGGAAGTCCCAGCAAAGTTTCCATACTATCATGGCCAAACTCGATGGTATGCGCTCCGATCTGTTCATATTCCTTCGGAACCATAAGACCTGCTACATCCATGGCTTCCCGAAACCCCTTATAGCGTTCGAGACCCGTGTATTCCACACGGGAGGCAATGATCGCGATCTTCTGATGTCCACGCTCCAACAAATAGTTCGTTGCCCGCAAAGCTGCTGTTCGGTTATCAATCTTCACGCAGTCGTAACTGGATACCGCAAATGAGCGGTCCATTAATACGACGGGAATCTTTTTTTCGCGTGTAGGCAAAAGGAAATCTTCTTCCCAGGACACCGGTATGACCAGCATGCCCTCTACCTTCTTATTAATA
>CAMBUC010000191.1 GCA_945871045.1 uncultured bacterium | reverse complement strand
AAATTTTTCATGAATTAATTCAATTTCCAGATATCATGATTGTACTGCCCGATGGTACGGTCTGAGGAAAAGAAGCCGGCCTGGCTGATATTTTTCAGCATCATTTTTGCCCAGCCCTTGCGGTCTTCGTAAGCCGCAAAAATCTCGTCCTTGGTCTTTACATAATCTTCATAGTCAGGGAAGGTCATGAACCAGTCTTTGTTCAAGAGTTCCTTATACAAACGCTCCAAGTTCTCTTTCTGTCCAACCTCCATCATCTCGTCACTGACGATGAAATCAACGCATTTCTTTAAGTCTTCATCCTCTTCATAATAGTCCTTGGATACATAATCTGCACGCTTATAACGCTCGATCACTGTCTCGCTGGACTCACCAAAGATAAAGATGTTATCTTTTCCGACTAACTCGGCGATCTCTACATTTGCTCCGTCCATAGTACCGATCGTTACGGCACCGTTTAACATGAACTTCATGTTACCTGTTCCGGATGCCTCTTTCGAAGCCAGAGAGATCTGCTCGTCAATGTCACAAGCCGGGATCAGTTTTTCGGCAAGGGTTACATTGTAGTTTTCGACCATTACAACCTGAAGGTAAGGACGAACTTCCGGATCATTTGCAATCAGTTCCTGTAAGCATAAGATCAGATGAATAATATCCTTTGCGATCACATAGGCAGGTGCTGCCTTTGCACCAAAGATCACGGTGATGGGACGCTTCGGCAGTTTGCCTTCCTTGATCTCTAAATATTTATGGATCACATACAGCGCATTTAACTGTTGTCTCTTGTACTCGTGCAGACGCTTGATCTGGATATCAAAAATGGCATTTTCCGCCAGTTCAATATTCTGCGTGCGCTTCATGTAATCTCTCAAGATCGCTTTTCTAGCCTCTTTGACCGAGAGCAATTTCTCCAATACAGCATCATCCTCTAAGAATTGCTCCAGTTTGGTCAATTCCATTGCATCCTTCTTGAAGCCGGGTCCGATTAACTCCTCGATAAGGGCAGTCAATTCCGGGTTGCTGTATAACAGCCAGCGGCGAAAGGTGATGCCGTTTGTCTTATTATTGAATTTTTCCGGGTACAACTCATAGAATTTATGTAACTCCGTATTTTTCAGAATCTCTGTATGCAGTGCTGCTACACCGTTGACACTGATTCCATAATGAATATCAATGTGAGCCATACATACACAGTCATCTTTATTGATGATCGCCACATCCGGGTCGTTGCACTTTTTATTCACACGGGCATCCAATTCACGGATGATGGGCATTAACTGGGGAACCACCTTCTTCATAAAAGAAATCGGCCATTTTTCCAGCGCTTCTGCCAAGATCGTATGGTTCGTATATGCACAGGTCTTAGAAACAACGGCAATTGCCTCGTCCATGGTCATTCCCCGTTCCTGAAGCAAACGGATCAACTCCGGGATCACCATCGTAGGATGTGTATCATTGATCTGGATCACCGCATAGTCATACAGATCGTACAGATTTGATCCCTTTTCCTCAGCCTCATCCAGAATCAGGCGGGCAGCGTTGCTTACCATGAAATACTGCTGATATACACGAAGCATGCGTCCTGCATCATCACTGTCATCCGGATATAAAAACAGGGTAAGGTTCTTTGCGATATCTGATTTATTAAATTCGATGCTGTCATTTCCAACGATAGACTCATCCACCGTATCTACATCGAATAAATGAAGTTTGGTGGTACGGTTCTCGTATCCCACAACATCGATATCATACATACGCGAAGTTAAGGTAAATCCGCCAAACTCGATCTCATAGGCCTTATCTGTAGGACGAAGCCAGCTGTTTTCAGTCATCCAGGGGTTCGGTGTCTCACTCTGTAAGTTATTCTTAAATACCTGCTTGAACAGACCATAGTGATAGTTCAGGCCTACACCGTCACCGTTCAATCCTAAGGTTGCGATGGAATCAAGGAAACATGCAGCCAGACGTCCAAGTCCACCATTTCCAAGCGAAGGCTCTGCCTCGATCTCCTCAATCTCTGCCAAAGACTTTCCGCATTTCTCCAGTTCTGTCTTCACTTCATCATATAATCCCAGATTGATCAGGTTGTTAGATAATAACTTTCCGATCAAAAACTCTGCCGAGATATAGTAGAGTTTCTTTTTTCCTTCATTGCTCTCTTTCTCTTTTGCCGCTTCCTTTACATATTCCAGTAATGCAACATAGATCTCCTCATTTGTACACTGATCCATGAAACGGCCAAATCTCTTTTTTACATATTCATTAACAGTCATTGTCTCTCTCCTTTTACACGACTTATGATTTTTCTTTTTCAACTGTAGCCATTATATACATTTGCCGCCCGAAAGGCTTGCAGTATTCTGCCAATATATAGTACAATACTATCATCTACACTGAAGTTGACAGTTCAAGAACGCCTCAGCGTTCTTGCTGCGGAATGCGCGTCTGCTTTGCAGACATCTTCAAATGCGCATTCCTGCAATCCGCCGGAGGGAAAGGAGAAAAGAAAAATGAACATCCCGGAATATGAATCCTATCATGAAAAAAAATCACACTTTGATGCGGATTTTCCTTATAATACTTATCTCTGTTCCATTCCTTTGGATTTTGCAAATGTTCCGCTTCATTGGCATGATGAGGTGGAATTTATATATATAAAGAAAGGATCCGGGAACATCTCCGTAGACTTTACAACCTATGAAGTACAGGCACAGGATATTGCACTGATCTTCCCCGGACAGCTGCACGCCATCAGTGGTCATCCGGATCAACGGATGGAGTACGAAAATATCATTTTTCATCCCGGACTTTTAGATACAACCGGAGCAGATACGAGCTTCCACTCCTTTTTGCAGCCGCTTTTTTCTATGCAGCTGGTCTGCCCCACAATACTCACAAAAAAGGACAGTTGCTACACAACGGTACGAAACTGTCTCGATCACAATGACAACATCTGTATGGAATTTCCTGCCGGTTACCCACTGGCGATCAAGGGAAACTTATTCTCCATATTTTTTACACTGTACACCAATTACGCAGATAAAAAGAGAGCTCCTTCTTCCGGAAAAAATATGGAGAAACTGAAATCCGTGATCAAGTACATGGAGTTACATTATTCATCTCCTATGAGTATTGCCGATATGGCAGATCTGGCCGGTTTTTCAGAATCTCATTTTATGAAATTCTTCAAACAAACGATGGGCGTTTCATTTACTTCTTATTTAAACAGTTACCGACTCACGATGGCCGGACGTTTGCTCTTGCAATCAGATGATACGGTTCTTTCCATCGCAACTTCAGTAGGCTTTGACAACCTTTCTTATTTTAACCGTGCCTTCAAAAAGCAGTTTGGCATGACACCCAGCGCCTACCGCGCTGCGAATTAACAAACAAGAAATGCACACCACAAAACGAAACTTAAAAAGACGAAATCGTATCCTGCTACGATTCCGTCTTTTTTATTTCTGAACAAACGATCTTCCCGGCTTCCAGTTCTACGACTGCGTAAGTGCTTCCGGTGGGTGAATAAAAACCCGTAAAACTGCCCGGATTTACAAATGTCATACCGTCTGTCTCATGAATCTCCGCCCGATGGGTATGACCATAACAAACAAGTCCTGCGCCCTGCTTTCTTGCCTCATGTTCCAAGATGGAAAGCCCCTGCTTCACCGCATATTTATGCCCATGTGCAGCCAACACCTCCACGCCCTCCAGTTCAAAGCGCGCCACCGGCTTGAAAGGCAGAAAATCATTGTTTCCTTTCAAATAGAGAGAAGCCATTAAAGGTGGCAGCATTCGCTCATAATCTGATTTAGAACGCTCCCCGTCTCCCAGATGCAGGAATAAGTCAAAGGGCATTTCTCTCTCAATCACATCCCGCAACTGGTGCGTATATCCATGGTTATCTGAAATTATAAGAATTTTCTTCATCCTATTTCACCGTGCTTTCACTTGAAACTGCTCCATCCTGCATGCCAGATTTTCGATCTGACCATTTAAATTATTACTCTGCTGCTGAATACTATTAGCTATATTCTGGTATCCTAGCATCAATTCTCATCCGCTTTCAATGCCACCAGATCCATCTCAGTCTCAAAAGAGCCCACCAGTTCCTCCTGCTTATTGACAGACTGCATCAGTGCGTCTGCGATCTCCATCATATTGCCTGACTCTGTTGATAACTCCTTTGTCGCATCACTAACAGAATAAACGACTGTTTCCATGGAGTCAATAATATTTTCCAGACTTTGCATCGCACTCATATTTTCATCACGAAAATTCTTCATGGAAGAATACAGTACAAAGAGGATCATGATCGTCATGCCAAGAACTGCCGTAAGACCCAGAATTTCAAATAGAATCATATTCCCCAGAATCTCTTTGACCATACGATTCTTTTTGCGCTGCTGCCGTCTCTCCTTCAGTTTTCGAAGAACCTTTTTTCGATCCATGGATCT
>CAMBUC010000190.1 GCA_945871045.1 uncultured bacterium | reverse complement strand
GGATTTCTCTGTCTCACCGACGTATTTGTCTACTACCTTTGAGATATCCACGCGGTACAACTCCAGATTCAGTTCATGGGCAAGCACCTGCGCCATCATGGATTTACCGGTACCGGGAGCACCGAACAGAAGTACCGTCAGACCGCGTCCGTAAGGATATTTCTTCATGTAGTTCCACTCTTCATAGACCGTGTTCTTGAACATCATCTGCTCGATGGCATGGGTGATGGTCTCCCGCTGATCCTCATTCATAACGATATCATCAAATCCGAATTTTGCTTCCACACGGGTCGCTTTCTGGGACAATTCCGTAGACATCTGGTTGTTACATCCCGTAAACAGTGCGGATCTCGGGATCAGGATCTCCTTGTTCATCGTGGCAAGGCTTCTTGCAAATTTTAACGCATCCTTGATCTTTCCCGGTGTGAACAGGAACTTGATGGTCATCTCCTCCAGATCACAGTCCTCACCCAGTGCATAAGGCTTGGAATAATACTTCCAGCACTCTAAACGCTCCTCAAAGGTGGGTGTCTTTAACTCCAGTGTCGTGATCTCTTCCTTTGTGATCTCTTTGAAATTCATGGATTCCTTACTGAGGGCAAACACCATGATGCCCTTTGCGGTCAGCTTGGAGAATGCCAGATCCATGTATCCCTGGAATTTTTCCTTTTCCTCCTCCCGGAAGGTCAGTTCCTCCAGCACGCAGCAGGAATTGGTCAGGATACATTCGCGGGTTACCGCCCAAAGCGCCCGGTCTACAAACTGGTAATCATATACAAACAGTTTCTTACAGTTGATGGCAACCGCACGCATATTGTTTTTGCGGCAGAAATGCTTGACAAAGAATTTCTTTCCGCTTCCCTCATCTCCGAAATATGCAAAAATACGGACACCTTCGTTATAGGAGATCTCCATTGCTTCCAACACGTTTTCGTTCGCCATGATGGGATCCAGTTCTTTGTCATCCGTCAACATATGTAAAAACTGAATGTAACTCTCATCCACGCGAAGGGGATCCCGTCCGAACAGGAAATCGATCACGCGCTTATCCGGCGATACAAATGTGGAAAAGGGCATATTTCTCTGTACCTGAAGATCCAGCACCGGCATCAACTGTTCCAAGCAAACGGACATCTCGCTGTAAGCCCCGGTAATGGAATAATCTTTGCCGTAATAGAGTTTTGCAGCGGACTCGATGGTTGGAGCGGACATACTGCCATTCTCGTTGATCACCTGATAGATGCCTGCATAACTCGTCTGTGTGGAAGACAGGATCCCACAGACAAAGCAGAAGATCGTAAAAGGTTCATATTCCATTTTTTTGCAGACCTGATAAAAGGGTAGTTCCACTCCTATCTCAAGGGTGGCTTCTGCCCGGGCATTCAGATGCAGGATCTTGTCATGAGCAGAGATCTGTTTTGCCTCTTTGCGCATCGTGTTCTCAATCTGTTCGGCATCAATCTGCAGTTCCTCTCCGAACAGACCCTCCATGGCAGTTCCCAACTCATCTCCGCCAAATAAACTGTCATAGTCAGACCCGCCAAACAGATCACTTAGATCGTCGTCTTCCTCCTCATCAATCTCCTCATTCATCCGCGTTCCATTCAGGTAATCTTCGGCCACCTCAGACATCCGCAAATAGAATTTGGACACCTGCTCTTTACACAGGTCATGTGCGATCTCCAGATCCGGGTACAGCACGTTCTTATAACCACCCTGATCGTTTGCAAACACAGACTTCATGCTCTCAATATAGGCATCCATGCTGTCATTGACCGTTGCAAACATACAAGCCATGTACTCGTTGTAATTGAGGAATGGCTGTTTCGATATCTCAGCCATTCTCTTGCTTTTTTCCATCTTTAATATTTCCATGCTTCCCACTCCCTGCTTATTTTAATTGAATCATCTTTTTCTTTGGTTCAGTTTATGGAACTATTGTTTTCCACCGGTATGAAAAATCGCCTGCCTGTCAAAGACACTAGGTGCAACATGAAAAGAATCATCACCGATGCAGGAAAACGTCTTGCTTTCCTCGTTAATGAATGCCGGACGTTTTCGTTCCATGTAAGTCATCGTTTCTTCTCCGTCATCCGAAAAAGAATTTCTGCGCCTTTTCGCTTTGTTTTTATTGTCTCTTTCGAGTCTTTCCGTCAAATTCATATGCAGACCTCCTGTATAATAAAAATGCTCTGTTATTTTTGTCATCCGTATGGTATGATGATACTGGTTTCTATGTAAAATATATGAAAGAAAGAAGGTATAAAATTATGACAAATGGACAAAAAACCATTCTTGGCTGTTCGGTTGTATCATATCTGCTTGTACTGTACAGTTTCTTCCGTTTTGATCTGTGGCTGATCTTATTGTTTTTTATCCTCCACAGTCTGGTGTTGCTCACTCTGGCTTTCCTGTTCTGGAAAAACAATCTGGAAGATAACGACCTGATCGAAATGCAGGCGAAATACCAAAAGGCTGCGGTGGAAAGCGAACAAACTGCCGAAACACTGAAAAGCAAACTGGAGGATCAGATCCGTCTTAGTGAAAAGCAGGAACAGGAACTGATTGATGCAAATCTTCGCATCCGTGCTTTAAATGAGGAACTCTCCGGTGTCCGCGCTTCTGCTGACAGTGCCAAAACCGCACTTGCCGAAGCGGAAAATGAAGATGCATATGAGGCGCTGCTCCCTCCTATCGATCCCAACGAAAGTCCCAGCGAGACCATCGACATCATCCAGATCGCCAAAGACACGATCCATGAACTTTCCGAGTTTGCCAAAAAAGTAAATTTAAATATCGTTCTTTCCGCACCTGATGATTCCATGCTTGTGAAAGCCAGCCGCGGACGGATCCGCATCCTGTTCCGCAATATCATAGACAACTCCATCAAATATATGAACCGCTCCGGTTCTCTTCTGATCACGATCTCGAGCATCGGTGACGATATCTTCATCGTCTTAAAAGACAATGGAAACGGTCTCTCCGAACATGAGACCAAACATATTTTTGAACTGAACTACCAAGGCACAAACCGCGTCAGCGGAAACGGTCTGGGTCTGACTCAGGCAAAAGCCATCGTCGATTACTATGGTGGCAGCATCTATGCAAAAAGTATGATCGGCAGAGGTATGGGTATCTATATCCAGCTTCCGACGACTTAAGGAGGTGTCTGTAATGAAAAAACAACCGTCCGCATTTTTCCTCGTATTTGCTACTTATCTGGTGGCCGGAACTGCAGCGATCCTACTGTTTTACAATCACGGCTCCCGTTTAAGCCGGCAGTTGGATGCACAGATCCTTGCACAAACTGAGGCACCGGATGACCTGATCATTCCAGAGCCGGAAATCATTGTTGAACCGGAACCCGAGCCTGAAGTCATTGCCGAACCCGAGCCGGAACCTGAACCCGAAGTCATTGCCGAACCCGAGCCGGAACCCGAGCCCGAAGTCATTGATGAACCCGAACCGGAACCTGAACCCGAAGTCATTGATGAACCCGAGCCGGAGCCGGAACCCGAAAAGATCTATTACGGTTTCACTGTAAAATCCGGAAAGTCTTCCGTCCGCGTCCGCGCCACCCCGGAACGAAACAGTTCCATCATCGGGCATGTCAATGGCGGTGATACCGGTTATGTCATTGAAGAAGACGGCAACCGAACCAAAGTCGTTTTAAAAGACGGAACCGTTGGATATATCTTCAACGAATACATCACCCTTTCCGAAATTCCGAAAAAGGATGTTCCGAAGGAATACCGCTGATGCGGTATTCCTTTTTTAATCATCGGTTTCATTTTCATCAATACATTTTTCTAAAGTCAGGATATTACATCCATCCTCGTACCGGTATTCTACCTTATCCATGCTCTGTTTTACCATGTAGATCCCAAGACCACCGATCTGGCGTTCTTCCGCAGACAAGGTGATATCGGGATCTGCCTTTTCCAGCGGATTATAGGGGATCCCCTTGTCGCGAAATACGATCCGGCAACTTTTCGGGTTCGGGATCACATCCAGCCCGATCATTGCTTCTCCCGGATTACCTCCATAAGCATAATGGGCAATATTAACAAATATCTCCTCCACTGCAACAAGCATGATCATCTTCAGTGTCTCCGGACACTGATTCTCATCCAACAGTTTCTCGATCTCTCCGATCACTTTATGTAATGTTTCATCACTTGCCATGAGTTTCAATTCATGCATAACACAAGACATCTCCTTTCCGGATGGTCAAACATTTTTTCTTCACAGGGATCATGCACGTTTTCTTTAAAAAAATTCGAACGCAAGCATCGTAATATCATCAAACTGCTCTGCTTCCCCTACAAAAGTATCTATATCGGCACGAACTGCCTCCAGCATCTGCTGAAGCGCTAGATGCCCATTTCGTTGAAGGCTTTCCAGCAATCTTTCCTCACCAAATAATTCTTCGGATGTATTCTGTGCCTCTGTCACTCCATCCTTATAGAGGAA
>CAMBUC010000189.1 GCA_945871045.1 uncultured bacterium | reverse complement strand
TTCATCGCCCCTACAGTCCCGGTCTGTCGGACAAATTCATCCGCCGGCAGCGTAAAGTACACCTCAAACATATGGCTGTGCTGGGGTGAGAGCGCGTAAGGGATATCACCCAGCGCCATTACCTCATACTCCTTTGTGTTACTGTTTCCGAAATCGATGGTCACCTTGTCTCCGATGTCATAGAATTTTCCCTCACCGGTATCCACCAATGTTGTCGCCACCACATAATCTCCGGTGGCAAACTTCTCCGGATCAATGTGTCCCTCTATCAACTCCATTTTATCAATGATAAACGGATCAATGCCGTACAGGTGTGAAGCGATCCAGCCCTCATCCAGCCGCTGTGTGGACTGCTCTATGATTTCCGGGTATTGGATCAGATCCTCGTACTCCTCCAACAAATTTTTTGCCCGTGTCAGTGCAGATTCATCCTGCTTGTGCACATATTCCTCCGTGTAAACACAGCCACCGTCTGTCACGCCATCCAGTTTTTCCACTTCTTCCACCAGCTCCGGAGAAACACGATCCGTCATAGCCTCCATGCTCATCGGATTTGTCATTGTCGCATCTGCCATATAAAAATCAGATACAATGGACGCTTTGATATATTTATCCATATCAAAGCCACTGACGATCGTCACCGTTCCGTTCAGCAGAATGAGGGACAGAGACAGGGAAAGAATGACAGCTGCCGTCTTTTTCGGTGTCCGCCGGATATTGGCATAGGCCATGGACAGAGGATGCACCTTTTTGCTCTTTTTACTCATTTTGCTCTTTTTCTTCCCTGCATTTGTCTGTTCGGTGTATCGCACTGCTTCAACCGGTGAAATGCGGCTCACAAACCGGCAGGGACGGATGCAGCTGACCCACACCGTAAGCAGCGTAAACACCGCACTTCCCACAAAAACAACCGGGTTTGCAGAAACGACAAATGCGTCCCGGAATGCAGACACCCGCATCATGATGGGCACGATCCACATGGAACACAGATAGCCAAGTAACAGCCCCGCCGGTATTCCGATCAGACTGAGCAGCAAAGCCTGCCTGCGCACGATCCGCCGCAGCTGACGGTTTGTCGTTCCGATGGTCTTAAGCAGCCCATAATAACGGATCTCATTGCTGACGGAAATATAAAAAATATTGTAAATGATCAGATATCCGGACAGCATGATGACAGACAGCACACTCGCCAGCATCGCGATCGTTCCTGCATCCACCGTAGCAGAGGCATACGCCCAGTTGACGCCCTCATTGACAGTAGCATCAAAGCCGCAGCAATCCTTCAGCTCCTGCACCTGTTTTTCCAGATCCCAGGAATGAGAAAAAAAGAGGGACGGATTGACTGATCCGCTGAATCTTATCTGATCAAAATCCTTTTCTCCGCCTGTCTGCCAGACGGGAGCCACCTCGTCACAATATTCCCTTGACAAAAATGCCTCATTCGCCATCGCTACACTGTCCTGCTCCCAGAAACCACACAGCGTAAACGTACCGCTGTATTTCTTTCCGTTTGCGGTAAACTGAAGCGGCACCTGTACACCCAGTTCATGTGGCAGACCAAGCGCGTCCAGCACCTTCGTACTGGTAGCGACATCCATCTTTTTTACCGGAAGCGTGCCTGTCGTCGGCTCACAAAATCCCCACTTTGCGGACTTTTCTTCGGTATAGCGGATCTCGGTATAGGTCTTTTTCAGCGCTTCGTTTTCAGCAAATCCGATGATGATATTATAGGAGATATCCTTGATCTTCGGATCCTCCAGCAGCTTTTCATACTGCTGCCAGGTAAGAAATTTAAAGCCACCGTGGGCCCTGGTCCCCACCTGTCGCATGGTCGCCTGCTGCATGGAATCGATGGCGCTCATGCCGACGGAAAATACGCTCGTAAAGAGCACTGTTGTCAGAATGATGGCAACCACAGCGATGATATTGCGTGTTTTACTGTTTTTTAACGACCGGGCGGAAAGCCTGCGGATCGCCTTTGTATTATTGACTCTAAACATTGTGATCACCTGCGATTCTTCCGTCCTCAATGCGGATGATGAGATCTGCCATCTGCGCGATCTCCTCATTGTGGGTGATCATGACGATGGTCTGGGAAAACTGCTGGCTGGTCACCTTCAACAGGCCCATGACATCCAGACTCGTGCGGCTGTCAAGGTTTCCCGTGGGTTCATCCGCGAGAATGATGGCAGGCTTTGCAGCCAGCGCCCGGGCAATGGCGACGCGCTGCTGCTGTCCGCCGGAGAGCTGGCTGGGCAGGCTCTTTGTTTTCTCCTGCAATCCGAGCGTCTCTATAATATGTTCAATGTGGGCGCGGTCCACCCGGTTGCCGTCCAGTTCGATGGGCAGCACGATATTCTCGTAGACGTTGAGCACGGGAACGAGATTGTAGCTCTGAAACACAAAGCCGATCTTTCGCCTGCGAAAGATGGTGAGTTCGTCATCCCCCAGGGAAAAAATGTCCTTTCCCTCCACGAATACCTTGCCCGATGTGGGACGATCCAGTCCGCCGAGCATGTGCAAGAGCGTTGATTTTCCGCTGCCGCTGGTTCCGACGATGGCCGCAAATTCGCCGTCCTCCACGGACAGGTTGACCCCGTCCAGCGCGCGGACCATCGTGTCGCCGCTGCCGTAATACTTTTTTAAATCTGTTGTCTGTAAGATCTGCATAGTATCCTCCAAAAAAATAGTGTATGTAAAAGTTTCCTTCTTACATACACTACTATAATACATCATTCTTTCCAGAATCTTTCAGAAATGTGACAGTGTTGACACTTTTCACTCAGTAGCCAGCATTTACTGCGGGCTACGTACCAAGAACGTACTTGAATAATGAATTTGGCGATTTTTCATGCGAAGCATCGCCAAATTCGTTGCATTTCAGACCAAGGTCTGAAATTTAACACAGTTTTGACACTTTCTATTGCATTCCTGCCAATAGATTCGATATAATAAAAAATAATTGTCTATTCAGAAAATAGAAAGAAGGTGTCTATATGGAGGCTTTCCAGCATCAGCCGCAAGGTATTACCCTTGAACAATATGAACGATTTCCTGAAGATTGCAGAGTGGAAGTATTTGATGGTGCAGTCTATAATATGTCAAGTCCTTCACAGGCACACCAGACGATTCTAACCGAGTTGCTTGTATCTCTTCGAAGCTATATCAAAGAGAAAAGCGGTAACTGTTCCGTGTTCCCTTCCCCATTCGATGTCAAGCTGAACGATGATCCGCTTACAATTGTTCAGCCGGATCTCATGGTCATCTGTGACAAAAACAAACTGGACGGAAAACGCTGCAACGGAGCCCCTGACTTTGTCATTGAGATCGTCTCTCCCACAAACCCGTCAGACGATTACATCCGCAAACTGTATTACTACAAAAATTATGGAGTCCGAGAATATTGGATCGTTGACCCACAACGAAAAAGCGTGACTGTCAATTATTTTGAAAAAGACCTCCTCAATGTTCCATATACATTTGATTCGGTAATAAAAGTAAATATCTATGAAGATTTGTATATCGATTTTTCTGAAATTGCAAATATATTAAACATGTAGTAAAAGGCATATGCATCCCGCATATGCCTTTTCCGTTATTGTTTTAGACCTTTATGATAATATGTAAATCCCACGGAAAGTATGCTTGACATTTCCCAGAAGCATGCTATAATCGAGTTATGGAAAGTAAACTTTCCATAAGAAGGGAGGTTTGCATGAAAAACCGATTAGAAGAACTCCGTAAGCAACGAGGGATCAAGCAAGAAGATTTGGCAAATGCCTTGGAAGTATCACGACAAACAATTGGTTCTTTAGAAAATGGGCGCTACAACCCGTCTATCCAATTAGCCTTCAAAATTGCCCGGTACTTTCACATGACAATTGAAGAAATTTTTATTTATGAGGAGGAGGATCAATGAAATCGAAACTAGCAAAATACACAACCATCACTCTGGGATTACTTCTATTAGCAATCAGTCTATACCTGATAAAAACAACCGGGGATCCGCAAGGAATCATGGCATCCTTGCCTTATGTCTGTATCGGCATTGGTTCCGGCTTGTTTGGTCATGGAATGGGGAATCTAATTTCTGAACGAGCAATCCAAAGTGACCCGGATTTGCAGAAAAAATTGGATATAGAAAAAAATGATGAGCGAAATCTTGCAATTGCAAATAAGGCAAAGGGAAAAGCATTTGATATGATGACCTACGTCTATGGGGCTTTAATGGTATCATTCGCTCTCATGGATGTGGATATGATCGCTTTACTTCTACTTGTTTTTGCATATCTTTTTGTTCATGGTTTTGGCATCTATTATCGAATAAAATTTGATAAAGAGATGTGACAAATGAATTTGGCTGTTGTTTGTTTTATCACCAAATGAATGCCGCCGCTTATGGAAAACACCATAGCGGCGGCTTTTTGTTTCAAATGTAAAGGCTACTATCGAAATGCAATCTAATACTCCAACCGTTTCAGACTATCCATGGAAAATGTATATTCCGG
>CAMBUC010000188.1 GCA_945871045.1 uncultured bacterium | reverse complement strand
CGTCCTTTTCGTGCTTCTCGTAGCTCTTGATTGCCTTTTCCAGAGCAGAGATTTCTGCGGTAAGGTTATATGTTTTAGGAGACTTCCCAACCACTTGATTAAGAAGTCTTTTAGAGCATACAACACCCGTAGCGATCCGGAATTTTTTGTACTGTCTTGCCGCATAACTGTCCGGATTCTCCCGATCCAGCTGGTGGAACATCAGATCTCCCAGTGTGTCGTTCCCGGATCTGTTTTCATCAATTTGAAAGCGGGAGATGAGTTTCAGCAGTTCCTTCAGGTTCTGACCATCCTCATCCAGACATTCCATGATATAGCCGATCATTGCCTGCAGCAGCAGTCTGGAGGAATCCGTCCAAAACGCATCGTTCTGAACATCTTTTATGTCATCGATCATGATCGACGCCAGTTTCATGACGTCTAACTCATCCCGGATATAGGAAAAAAAGTTATAGTGGATCGAATGCACGGGGTCTGTAAAATCAAGTTTTTTCACTTCATAGCCCCGCTCCTCCAGATAGGACTTGTACTTCCCGTACAGATTTCCCTTCGGATCTGATATGATATAACTGCCGGTGGCCTGCATGATATTTGGCGAAACGATGCTCCGGGTCTTTCCGGCGCCCGAGGTCCCGACGACCGGCACGTTGTTGTTCAATTTTGTACGGTAACAGTCCATGTCGTAATACTTGTCGTCTGCAAGTATCAGTTCTCCCTTTTGGATCATCTCACATACCTCCTTGTTGTCAGGTCCTTGATGCATTACTTTCCTAACACTGCCTGATCTTTCACTTGCCAACTCTGGGTTTCTTCTAAGCGATCTTCACGCTGTCCGTGATCCGGTCACACAGCCCGAAAGCGATGGCTTCTTCTGTGCTCATATAATTGTCGAAACTCGTTGCCTCGTTGATCTCCTCGAGGGTCTTTCCGGTGTGCTTTGCCAGAATCCCGTTGACCAGTTCCCGGGTTTCTATGATGGACTCCGAGATCTTCCGGATGGATGTGGCAGAACCACCCACACCGTTTGCCGGCAGCGGCTCGTGGATCATCATCTTGCTGTGCCTCAAGATATATCTGCTGCCCCGCTGTCCTCCGGCTAACAGAACAGCTGCCATGCTGGCTGCCAAGCCGGTGCAGATCATGTTAATCTCCAGTTTGCTTCCCCGGATCGCATCGTAGATCATCAGGCCCGCGTTTACTTCTCCGCCGGAACTGTTAATGTAAATATTGACCGGCTCATCAGGCGTCTCCTCCAAATACAACAGCTGCATCACAAAAAAATTTGCCATGTCCCCATTGATCTCGCCGTTTAGGAAAATATTTCGATTTGCCAAATGTCTGGTGTACAACGAAACTTCTCTTGTACCATTGACCCCTTCTACTTCTATGGTAGGTATCCATATATGACTCATCCGCTTTTCCCCTTTCTTTGTGGTTTCGTGTTCTTTGTTCTGCTGTTATCTTACCCGAAAACCACCCGCAAAAAATCAAACCGGTAGTTTATAGTAATAAAGAATGCGCTCGTACGCATCCTGCCGGAGGCTTTTGTCCAATAGGGGACAAAGTTTTCTATACGACAAAAAGAAGAGGACCTAAGTCCTCTTCTCAAAAATCCAGAAACGTTATAATCAATAATTAGATGTTTTCGATCTGCCAGTCGATGGGTGCGATCCCATTGGCAGACAGAAATTCATTGGTTTTGCTAAAATGTTTGCAGCCGAAAAATCCACGATAGGCTGACAAGGGACTGGGATGGGGGGCGGTCAGTACCAGATGCTTTGGATTATTTAACATCGGGATCTTGCTCTGCGCCGGTCTGCCCCACAAAAGATAGACAATCGGCCGGTCCTGTTCATTGACGGCACGGATCACCGCATCGGTGAACTGCTCCCAGCCTCTGCCCTGATGGGAATTTGCCTGATGGGCACGAACCGTAAGTACCGTGTTCAAAAGGAGTACGCCCTGATCCGCCCATTTTTTCAGATAGCCATTGTTTGGAACATAACATCCAAGATCATCTTCCAATTCTTTATAGATATTCACCAGAGAAGGCGGGATCTGCTGATGTTGTTCTACCGAAAAACACATGCCCTGCGCCTGATGCTCCTCGTGATAAGGATCTTGCCCTAAAATAAGTACTTTTACGTCTTTGAGCGGTGTAAAATGAAACGCATTAAAAATGTCATCGGAAGGCGGATATACGACATGATTGTGGTACTCCTCTTTCACAAACTGATATAGTTTCGCGTAATATGGCTTTTTAAACTCCGGTGCCAATACCGGAAGCCAGTCATTGTTTATCATTGCCATCTTATTCTCTCCTGACGATTCCTTTACAAGTCTTCATGCGCCTTTGGATCATCGACGCACAGACACTCCGCGCCCTGCCAGATAGTTTTTCAGATCCATGATCTCCATCTCTTTGTAATGGAATAACGATGCTGCAAGCGCCGCATCCGCTTTTCCCTCTGTGAGCGCATCATAAAAATGATCCATGCTGCCTGCTCCGCCGGAAGCGATGACCGGAATCGAGATATTTTCCGCGATCTGTCTCGTCAGTTCGATATCATAACCGGCTTTCGTTCCGTCACAATCCATACTGGTAAGAAGGATCTCACCTGCACCCATACGATCCACTTTCATGGCCCATTCGATGGCATCAATGCCGACATCCACACGACCGCCGTTTTTGTAGATGTTCCAACCGCTGCCGTCTTCACGTCTTCTGGCATCGATGGCCACCACCACACACTGGCTTCCGAACTTGTCTGCTGCCTCACTGATCAGTTCCGGCCGGTTGATGGCTGAGGAATTGATGGAAATCTTGTCCGCACCCTCACGAAGCAATACTTTAAAGTCATCTACGGTACGGATACCGCCGCCCACCGTAAAAGGAATGAACACCTTTTCTGCGACTTTTCGGACCATATCCAACACGGTCTCTCTGCCATCGGAAGACGCGGTAATATCCAGAAATACTACTTCGTCCGCTCCTGCTTTATCATAGGCTGCCGCAATCTCAACAGGATCTCCGGCGTCTCTCAGATTCACAAAATTAACGCCTTTTACGACCCTTCCATTATTTACATCTAAACAGGGGATAATTCTTTTTGTAAACATCTCACTTCTCCTCCCCGTCTGTTATTTCAGCAAAATTTTTCAATATCGTAAGCCCTACGCTGCTGCTCTTTTCCGGATGAAACTGGCAGGCAAAAAGATTGCCTTTTTCCACCGATGCATGCACAAGATCCCCGTAGGTGGTAGTGGCTTTTACGATCTGCTCCTCCGCTGCCTTTAAATAATACGAATGCACAAAGTATACATACGAACCATTCGCAATGCCCTTGTACAACCGTCCGTCATTCATCAGTTCCAAGGAGTTCCATCCGATATGCGGGATCTTCAGTCCGTGCTCATCCGAAAAACGTACGACACTTCCTTTTAATAATCCTAATCCTTCCACGCCCGAACTCTCTTCGCTGCCTTCAAAAAACAATTGCAGTCCAAGACAGATCCCAAGCAGCGGTTTTTTCATTTCTGCTACTTCGTGAACCACCTTATCCATCTCATACTTGCGCAACTGCTCCATCGCATCTCCAAATGCACCTACGCCCGGCAGGATGACTTTATCTGCCCGCAGGATCTCATTGCGGTCTCGTGTGATCACGCTGGGCTGCCCCAAAAACGCCAGCGCTTTTTCCACGCTCTTGAGGTTGCCCGCGTCATAATCGATAATTGCTATCATAGTTCTTCATCTCCAGTTTTATCGTATTCCAAGCCCCTTCTTGACATTTTATACAGAAAAAACATCATCTCCTGCAAAAATAAATGCCTCGAGCAAATATGGGTTTATCATATCACACCCAAGACACCTTGTCGATATTTTATATTTGCTCAACCTGATCAATGAATTCTTCGAATGCATAACGCTTAATCCGTATCACCCGACCGATAATCAGATGATACCTGCAGTCGTAATTATCACGCACGATCTCCCGCAGTCTATGCTCTCCTATTCCAAAAAGTTCAGATGCCTCTTTGATTGACAGCAATAGTTTCTCACTCAAATATATACCTCCCACTTATGAACAGCCGGTTAACATTCCGTCTCAGACAAGCCCAAATGTAACTTCACCGCAGCGTCCAGCCTGTCCATCACGCCACTGTCATCATCCACATGTCCAATCTTGCCCCGGATCCTCGACTTCTGCACCGACTGGATGCTCTCGGCAAGTGCCATTGATGTTTCCTTTAAATGGTATCCGGTCACTTCCAACGGTTTTACCTCTACATGGACCGGAATTTCCTTATGCGTGGTTGTCAGCGGTACTACCGTAACCTGCGGGGTTCGCTCATGGTTCCCGGCATTTCTGCTGACCACGATACACGGTCGGAGTCCCCTTTCCGCTCCCGGGGAATAATTCCCCAGATCCACATATACGACATCGCCTCTTTTGTAACTTTTATATTCGTGTTTTCTGCTCATAATGCGCCTCCAATTCCTCCATTGCAAGATTTCTCTGGTCTACAGAAATGATCTACGCATCCTTCTCCCCCGCCCATTGCAAAAATGTCTGGATGTCATCTTTACATCTGCTGATGTCGTAGATGGACTTTACAATAACAGTCTGGACTTC
>CAMBUC010000187.1 GCA_945871045.1 uncultured bacterium | reverse complement strand
AGTAAACTGAAAAAAAATCTAACGATCCTTTTCAGTGTATTATTTTGCATGGTGTTTGTCGGGGGACTTGTCATGTTTAACTGGGGAAGTTATGATAACCATCTGATGGAACTTCGCAGACAGGTGCGTCTTGAGGTGTCGGAGGTCGGCATAAGGGAGATCGAAAGAACACATGGTGAGGCACTTGTGATGGATGCGGTAGACTATTCCATCTTTCATGTAAAAGCGGATGGGGCGGTAGAACTGTACAGCGATCATCTGCCGGGAGTAGAGGAGTCAAAGCAGTATGCGTATGCACAGAAGATCGCTGATCACTGGAAGGAGCAGGTGGAACTTGGTGAGGTCACGAATATTACGAAGCAGAGTAAGTCCGGAAGATATATCGTGCTGATTAGTGTGTATCCGGCGGTACGTTCTATGGTTCCTACAGTGGTGTTGAGTATTCTTTTGGCCGGGTGTGGAATCGCGCTGTTGATCATACTTACCAATCTGATGTCAAAACGTCTGGTTCGACCGGTGGAGCAGACGCTGGCCGCCGAGAAAAAGTTTATGTCAAACGCAAGCCATGAACTGAAGACACCCCTTACGGTGATCAGTACAAATGCACAGTTGTTGGCGGAAGAGATCGGAGATAACAGACATCTGCAATATATTCGGCAGGAAACAGACCACATGATCGCTTTAGTGAATAAGATGTTGACACTGATGCGGCTGGATGCTCCCATCCAGCAGACGATTTTTCAGAGATTTCGCGTAGATGAGACACTCCTCGAGGTGATTTATCCGATGGAAAGCGTGGCTTATGAAAAAAATCTGACGATGGATGCGGACATTGAGGAAGAAATGGAAATGACCGGTGATCCGGATCAGATCAAACAATTGATGACGATTCTTTTGGACAATGCGATTTCTTATACTCCGGAGGGTGGAATGATTCAGATACAGGTATCCATCCGGGCGCGTAGATTTCATCTTTGCGTGACAAATACGGGAGAAGAACTTTCAAAGGAAGAGCAGGAAAAATTATTTGAGCGGTTTTACCGGGCGGATGAAGCCCGCGTGAGCGATAGCAGTCACTTTGGGCTGGGCCTTTCCATTGCAGGAAGCATCGTGTCCAATCATCATGGCAGGATCTGGGTAGAGAGCAGGGATGGACAAAACCGGTTTCAGGTGGTGCTTCCGACGGGAAGATAGGGATCAGAATAGAAATGAAAACGAAAATGGGTGATCCAAAGCAACTGAAGGAGAAACATATGGACAGTGAAAAAGAAAGACAAAGCGCGTTTTATAAAATCTATGAAGTGGTGAGCCAAATTCCCGAGGGAAGGGTAGCTACTTACGGTCAGGTAGCAGCTTTGGCGGGCAATCGCCGATGGGCGCGTGTGGTGGGCTATGCCCTGCACGTAAATCCCGATCCGGATCGAATCCCCTGTTATCGTGTGGTGAACCGCATGGGTGAAGTGTCGGCGGCTTTTGCTTTTGGCGGTGGGAATCGCCAGATCGAACTTTTGGAGGCTGACGGGATCCCCTGCCCCGATGGCGTGGTGGATCTGAAAAAATATCAGTGGACCAGACGGGCATTGGAAGAATTGGAAAGGATGTAACTTAGGCAGACAGAGATGTCTGCCTTTGGCATGTGGTGAAAAAGATGGATTTTGATGCAGTATTATTTGATATGGATGGTGTGATCTTTGACTCCGAGATCAAAGTGGTAGAATGCTGGAAAGAGATCGCGGACAAGTACGGAATCGAGGGTATTGAGGAACAGTGTTATGAATGCCTGGGGACAACCAGAGGGGTGAGCCGTTCGATCATGCTGGAGCATTACGGGACAGATTTTCCATATGATATTTATAAAAAAGAAATGTCGGATCTGTTTCACCGCCGTTATGGCGGAGGCAGGCTGCCGAAAAAAGCAGGGGCAGAGGAACTTTTGGAGTATTTGCAATTGCATAATAAAAAAATTGCGTTGGCATCATCTACAAGGCGTGAAGTGGTGGAACAGGAACTTCGCGACGGCGGTCTGCTGCCCTATTTTGATGCAGTGATCTGTGGTGATATGGTGGAAAAAAGCAAGCCGGAACCGGATATTTTTCTGAAGGCATGTGAGGTGTTGGGGGTTGAGCCCAAGCGCGCTTTTGGCGTGGAAGATTCCTATAACGGAATACGCTCCCTTGTGGCAGCAAATATTCCGGCCATCATGGTGCCGGATCTAAAGCAGCCGGATGATGAAATAAGATCGCTTGCGACAGTGGTTCTGCCGGATCTGTATGCTGTGATGGAATATCTGAAATAAACGGAGGAGAATATTGAAAATGATCAAAAATATCGTACTGGATATGGGAAATGTTTTATTATCCTATGATCCCTTTGTAATCTTAAATAAAGTATGTGAGACAGAGGAAGAAAAGCAGTTGATCTACACCCATCTGTTTGCCAGTGATATCTGGTTGATGGGCGATAGAGGCGAGATCAAAAATGAGGAGCGCTATGATCTGGCGAAGGTATATCTTCCAAAGGAATTGCATCCAAAACTAAAGGAGTGTGTGGAAAACTGGAAGATCTGTATGCAGCCTATCGAAGGAGCAAAAGAATTCTGTCTGGCTTGTAAGGAGAAGGGATATCATTTGTATGTGCTTTCCAATGCATGCAACCTGTTTTATGATTATTTTCCCAAATTCTATGATATGGATCTGTTTGATGGTGTGATGGTATCCTCGGACGTCCATCTCATCAAGCCGGATCACAAAATCTATGAATTGTTGTGCAGTACCTACGGTCTCAAGCCGGAAGAATGTGTATTCATCGATGATCACTGGGAAAATACAGAGGCAGCAGAGCAGGTTGGAATGAAAGGGATTGTATTTGAGGGGGATTATTCTATATTGAATGAGAAAATGCAATTGATACTCTGATATAAAATGATCCTGATAATTATTCGGTAAAAGTCCATGCAAAACCGCGTAGACCCGGAAAATGATTGAAGTGGGAAGAAATAAATGTAAGCCACAGTTTTCTGATGTTTCAGAGACTGTGGCTTATGGTTTTTTATGGGCACAAAATTATTTGTTGTATGTCAGACCGGAAACGATGGTTGCAATGCTTTGAAGCTGGGCATCATCTAACTTTTTCAAATTCTCGGTCAGTCCATGCAATAACTCCGGACGGGAACTGTCCGTATCAAAGAATTCTTTTGGTGTAATTGATAAAAACTCACAGATAAAGAAAAAAGCGGACATGGACGGAAGTGCTTTTCCGCTTTCAATATTGTTGATGTAACCGGCGTTTTGCCCAATGGAAAGACTCATTTCCCGGGCTGAAACGCCTTTTTTGGTTCTCAGTGTCGCCAGTCTTTGGGCGAATTCCTCTTCGTACATGTTAAATCACCACCTTTATGGCATTGTAACTGATGGATTTTAATATTTTGTCAGATATAATCCGTTATTATTCTTGAAATGTAGGATTAAAAGTGATATAAATAGAAATGTAATTGATTAAAAGCGACAAAAGTCGAAAGGAGTAAGAGCATGAAAAACAAAAAGGTAACACAAGTCTTTGCAGGCCTGATGGTTACGGCTTTGGTAATGACAGGAACCGTGATTCCACCGACAACTGCAATGGCGGAAACAAAGAGTGTCACAATCAAAACACAAAAACAGTTGGATGCTGCACTCAAAAATCCGAAGGTGACAACAATTATCGTCAAAACATCAAAGGGAACAACCTTTAAGATCAAAAATGGTGATTATGATAACAAAAAACTGGTGATTGCAGCCCCGAAAGCAACTGTAAACAATTACGGAAGTTTCAACAAAATATCTATCCATGATGGAAAGACAGTCTATGACAGAGGTTTAGACAATAAGATCGCTGTCAGTGATAAGAACACATTAAAGATTGTTACCGGAAAGCAGTCCTATGATACAGATGTAACAGTAACTTCAAAGGGTGCAAAGATCGAAATTGTAAACAATGGTGAGATTGATGCGATCAATGTAAAGGGAAAGAGTACAGTCACCCTTAGAGGAAAAGCGAAGGAAGCTCCAACTGTTACAAACAATGCAGCAGACGCAAAGATTGTAGCAGAGATGGATGCAAAAGTAGTTTTAAATAAGTCTGCAAATCTGGCGGTAAAATCCGGTGCTACACTGGAAAGCCTGACAACAAAGGCTAATTCCAATATAACGGTGGCAGCCGGAACAGAGATTAAAACACTGGTAATTGCTGGTGAGTCTTCAAAGGTAGTTCTGACGATCAATGGTACTGTTGGAAAGATTATCGTTGATAAAAAAGCTGATGTGGCAGTAGGCGGAACAACAAGAGATACTGTTTCAGTTGAAAACAATGCAGCAGGAACAACCATTTCTTCGGCGGTAAAGACAGATGTTTCTTTGAATGCAGATGCCAAGATTAGCCTGGAGAAGGGCGCAGAAGGCTCAACCGTCAAGACTGAAAACGCAGATGTAAAGGCAGATGTGGATAACCAGACATCCGACAAGGTAACAATCACGGATTCTACCGGAAAAGATGCTACGATCGATTCTGGAAAGACTTCTGAGGAGGCAAAGCCGAGCACCGATGACACAAATAAGAATCAACCCGGCGGTGGAAGTACCGGTGGTGGATCAAGTTCCGGTGGAGGATCAAGTTCCGGTGGAGGCTCTGGAAGTGGATCTGGTACAGA
>CAMBUC010000186.1 GCA_945871045.1 uncultured bacterium | reverse complement strand
GCGGGAACGCTGTTATCGGTTGATAAATATACACCGGTTTATGATGAGCCCTATGTGAGCGACGGTGTGGCCCGTATCGGAGTTACAGATGCGGAAGATAGTTGCGAACTGACCGTTGTCTTCTGGCCGGGACAGGAGAAGGAAGAGACACAGATATTCCGGGTTGCAAAGGGCACCTATGTCAATGTCGTAAGCAATACGGAATATACCCTGTACAGTGACCAGGACTGCACGGAAACGATGGATGAGATCCGTACGCAGGATGATCAGGTGACGGTATACGTAAAAAAGACAGAGACGGAGGAGCAAGCAGAGATTGACTGGGAAGCAAATGACAAAAGCGCGCAGCCTGCGGACTGGTATGAACTACAGGAGGACGGCTACCGGCTTGTATTGAAATTGGAAGATCCGTCCGATGATGCATATCAGTGGATTATGCAGAATCACTATGAATCGGTCATTCAAGTCGAAGAAGAGAAACATGAGGATGGCATGTACATCATCACCCTGTGTGGGGCGATGGAAGAACTTGGAGATGCACAGATCGCACTGCAATATACAGATGCCTGGGATGAACAGGTGCAGGACACCGTAGTGATGGATCTGTTTGTCAACGAGAGCGGAGAAATTTTCGTAGAAACGGCCAGCAGATCATAATGAGAGAATAAACCAACAGTGGGAAAAATATCCGGCTGTTGGTTTTTCTTGTGTTGAGATAGTGATCGTGCTAAACTAAAACTGATCTTGTGCTGTTTTTCACATGGATCCAGACCAATACACAGGAGGAACGGTGGCTTGCGATCATCAAAACCATTATCAAAACTATTCTCAAAACTATTCTCATATATCCAATGTTATATACACATCGTACTGCTTCTTTTGGCGCTTATGCTGCTTACAGTGGTAAACCGACAGAGCCAGCAGGCGATGCCATCATTTATTCTTCCACTCACGTTCGAGGGCTCTTATAGTATCGGCGGCAGTGAGTGGCAGACTTTGAATGAGGATACGAAGCTGAATGCACTGGATGGAGACTTGATACTGCGGGGAACCTTTGGCGAGGATCAGGAATATCTGACAGAGGGAACGGTGATCAACTGCTATCTCGACTATATCATGATGACCATAGCCGTAAACGGGGAAGTGATATATGGAGGATATCCATATACAGAATCTTTGATCCGGGATCTGTGCAGTAAAGCATGGGCCTCATGGGCAACGCCTCAGATGAGTGCAGGGGATGTAGTTGAGATCCGATTGGAGAATCCGTACCGGTTTGGAAATGCGGATGCGTATAACGATTTTTTACGAATGATCGTACCGGCTACTCCGGAAAAATTTCAGGAGTATCTGAAAAAGCAGACACGGCCATACTGGATTGCCGGTTTAGGAATGGTGATCTGTGCATTGCTGCTGTTTGGTATGGCATTTGCCGGTTTTTCCCAACATCGAAGAAGCGTAGGTGTGTACATGTCTGGCGGACTGCTGGTGTTGTTTGCCGGTGCTTTTATGATGTTTGATACTCTGGATATCTCGTTATCGAATCAGCTTTATGTGATGAACTCTTATGCCAGACAGCTCAGTCTGATGCTGGTTGTATTCGAACTGTTTGTGCTGAACGGTCATTATTTATCAGGAGGGGCACGAAAACCGGCAACTCTCATCGCAGCAGTAAGCGGGGTTACTGATTCCGCCATTATGATCACAGCCTTTGTGACCGGGCGGGCACTGTTTGGAATGATGTTGATCTGGACGATGATCCATGCGATACTTGTGGCAGTCATGGTGTTCCTGTGTCTTTCTCAGTTGAGGAATAACAACGGCAAAAACCGGTTGTCGCTTTGGGGAGCCTGCCTTCTGTATGGGGTGATACTGTTAGAGATCGTCAATTGTTTCGCATGCTGGTGGAAGAGCATGCTGCTTGGAAAAATCGTATTTGCGTTGCTGTTACTGATCTTTCTCGCACGTGAGATCAAGATGACCCAAAAGAACTATTTTGCGGCGATCCGGGAAGAACGTCTGGAGGCGGAACTGAGAGAAAGCCGCGTGAGGCTATCTCTTGGTCAGATCCGCTCACATTTTATTTACAATGTGCTGTCTGCCATAAATTATACCGGCCAGCATGATGCATCCAAGGCGAACGATGCGGTAGAGTGTTTTGTGCGGTATCTGCACAGTAACGTGGATGTGCTCCAAAATGACAAACTGATCCCTTTTGAGCAGGAGATGGAGCATCTGCGTGATTACATAGCGCTGGAAAAGATCCACTATGATGAGGATATTTGTTTTAAAGAACAGTTGGAGGCAACGGATTTCCTGATTCCGCCGCTGGTGCTCCAGCCCCTTGTGGAAAATGCGATCCATCATGGATTTGACAAGATGCAGCAGAAGGGAACGATATCCATTCACACCGTGAGAAAGGGGGACACGGTCATGATTGTCGTTGCGGATGACGGCGCAGGCTTCGACCAGACGAAACCGATGCGCGAGGGGGCTGTCGGGGTCAGAAATGTATGCTTCCGGGTCGAGCACATGATCGGTGGAACGATGCGTATCGAAAGCCATCCCGGTGAAGGAACCCGCATAACGATCCAAATGCCTTTCAGGGATTGCATATAGGGACGTTCCTTCTGCCACGACCATCGCCCATTGCCACGAGGAGCGCCCTTTGTCACGGGTGGTACACTTTGCTACGTTAAAAAGATAAAAAACACTTCCCTATTGAGAGATTTTCTTATATAATAAAACACAGTGGGCTGGAAATTCCTGTAATGGTCCGGTCAATGCCAAAAAAGTCCGCATCACGCGGACTTTTTGTCGAATCGGAAACATCGTCTCCCGTTCGACAGAACCGTAAAACGAATACGATAAAGGAGAAAGATAATGGGTAAAAAAGTAATTATGCTCGGAAATGAAGCGATCGCCCGTGGCGCCTACGAGGCCGGCGTCAAGGTATCCGCTGCATATCCCGGTACTCCCAGTACAGAGATCAGCGAAGCTTTGGTTCAGTACAAAGACGAATTATACGCAGAGTGGTCTCCCAATGAAAAAGTAGCAACAGAGGTAGCCATCGGCGCCAGCATGGCAGGTGCACGGGCCATGGCATGTATGAAGCATGTAGGCTTAAACGTTGCATCCGATCCGCTCTACACCGCCTCCTACATGGGTGTAACCGGAGGTCTGGTGCTTGTGGTGGCAGATGATCCGGGACTTTACAGTTCCCAGAATGAGCAGGATACCCGTATGGTAGCTCGTGCAGCACATGTTCCCGTGTTGGAGCCTTCCGACAGTGGAGAGGCAAAAGAGTTCATGAAACTTGCCTTTGACTATAGCGAGAAATATGACCGTCCCTTCATCCTGCGGACGACTACTAGACTGGCACATTCCCAGAGTACGGTAGAGTTGGAGGATCGCGTAGAGCACGCGCTGATCCCTTATGAGAAAAATATTCCCAAGCGCGTTATGATGCCTGCAATGGCAAAGGCACGTCACGCAGTGATCGAGGAGAAGATGGCGGAACTGGCAAAGGACGCCTGCACACTTCCGGTGAATCGCGTGGAGATGCGGGATACAAAGATCGGTGTGATCACCAGTGGTATTCCGTACCAATATGTGCGTGAGGCACTGCCGGAGGCATCGGTATGTAAACTTGGTATGGTGCATCCGCTGCCGGAGCAATTGATCCGTGATTTTGCAGAAAAGGTAGATACATTATATATTGTAGAAGAATTAGATCCCGTCATTGAGACCCAGGTGCGCGCCATGGGCATCGACTGCAAGGGTAAGGAGATCTTTACGCTGCTTGGCGAATACAGTGCCAATATGCTGCGCGAGGCTGTTCTGGGTGAGAAGGTGGAGACAATAGCGCCCGCACAGGTGCCGAACCGTCCGCCGATCCTCTGTCCCGGATGCCCTCACAGAAGCGTCTACTATGTATTGAAAAAGCTTGGTATCCACGCCGCAGGCGATATTGGATGCTACACACTTGGTGCAGTTGCGCCCCTGGGCGTTGTGGATTCCACCATCTGCATGGGCGCAAGCATCAGCAGCATGCACGGTATTGAGAAGGCTGCAGGAAAAGAATTTATCAGAGACTGGGTTGCCGTGATCGGTGATTCCACATTTTTACATACGGGTGTCAATTCACTCATGAATATGGTCTACAACAAGGCCAGCGGAACCGTCATCATCCTTGACAATTCCACCACCGGCATGACCGGACATCAGGATCACGCTGCCACCGGACTCACGCTCCAAAAAGAGCCTACAAACGCAGTTAATATCCCGGATCTGTGTCGCGCACTTGGCGTACAGCACGTACAGGAGATCAATGCCTTTGATCTCGTGACTTTGGAGAAAGCGATCAAAGAGGCAAACGCTAGCGATGAGATCCACGTGATCATCACAAAGACCCCTTGTGTACTGTTAGACAAGCGCAAAAAACCGGTCTATGTATCACTTTCCGACAAGTGTAAAAAATGTGGTATGTGTCTGAAACCCGGATGTCCTGCCATCAGCAAGCAGGCAGACGGAACCGTGCGCATTGACGACACGATGTGTACCGGCTGCGGACTGTGCGAGCAGCTCTGCAAATTCAACGCTATTGAGAAAGTAGGTGAATAGGATGAGTGAGACAAAGAGTATTATGATCGTCGGCGTAGGCGGACAGGGTAGCCTCGGTGGGCTTTTTCCCCTTCAGGAAGTCA
>CAMBUC010000185.1 GCA_945871045.1 uncultured bacterium | reverse complement strand
TGCAGGTATGGCTGTAATGGAACTGGTTCGCAAGAATATCCGTCCCCGTGATATCATGACAAAAGAGGCGATCATCAATGCATTGACCGTAGATATGGCCCTTGGATGCTCCACCAACAGTATGCTTCATTTACCGGCCATCGCCCATGAGATCGGTTTTGACTTTGATATTGCATACGCAAATCCGATCAGCGAGAAGACTCCGAACTTATGCCACCTTGCACCGGCAGGTCCTACCTATATGGAAGACTTAAATGAGGCCGGCGGTGTTTATGCAGTCATGAAAGAACTGGCTGATATCGGTCTGTTACATACCGATTGTATGACCGTCACCGGACAGACCATCGGTGAGAACATCAAAAATTCCATTAACCGTAATCCGGAGGTCATCCGCCCTGTTGACAATCCTTACAGTAAGACAGGCGGTCTTGCCGTATTAAAAGGAAATCTGGCACCCGACGGATCGGTTGTAAAGCGGTCTGCGGTTGTGGAAGAGATGCTTGTCCATGAAGGACCTGCCCGTGTATTTGACTGCGAGGAAGATGCCATCGCTGCTATTAAGGGCGGAAAGATCGTAAGCGGAGATGTAGTTGTGATCCGTTATGAGGGACCGAAAGGCGGACCCGGTATGCGTGAGATGTTAAATCCTACTTCTGCAATTGCAGGTATGGGACTCGGCTCTTCCGTGGCATTGATCACAGACGGACGTTTCTCAGGCGCAAGCCGTGGCGCATCCATCGGACATGTTTCACCGGAAGCCGCTGTTGGAGGACCCATCGCTCTTGTAGAAGAAGGCGATATCATCAGCATCAACATTCCGGAAATGAAACTGGAATTAAAGGTTTCTGACGAAGAATTAGCAGCAAGAAAAGAAAAATGGCAGCCGAGACAGCCGAAAGTAACGACCGGATATCTGGCACGCTATGAGAAGATGGTCACGTCCGGAAACCGCGGAGCCATCTTAGAGATTCAGTAGTATTAGTTAGCAAAGGGGAAAAAACATGCAACTCACAGGCGCAGAAATCATCATTGAATGTTTAAAAGAGCAGGGTGTGGATACGGTATTCGGTTATCCGGGCGGAGCGATCTTAAATGTTTATGATGAGTTATATAAGCATAGTGATGAAATCAGACATATTTTAACCTCCCATGAACAGGGAGCCAGCCATGCAGCAGACGGATATGCAAGAAGCACCGGAAAAGTAGGTGTATGTCTTGCCACTTCCGGCCCCGGAGCCACCAATCTGGTTACCGGTATTGCAACGGCATATATGGATTCAGTTCCGATGGTAGCGATCACCTGTAATGTAGGAGTTTCGTTACTTGGTAAAGATAGTTTTCAGGAGATTGATATCACCGGTGTGACGATGCCGATCACAAAACACAACTTTATTGTAAAGGATGTAAAGGATCTTGCCTCGACGATCCGCAGGGCATTTGCCATCGCAACAAAAGGCAGACCCGGTCCGGTGCTGGTGGATGTACCAAAGGATGTGACCGCAAATAAAACGGAGTACATACCTGTAACCATCGAAAAGGCACCCCGCAGTTCACATCCGATCTCGGAACAGGAACTTGAAACTGCGCTTACATACATGAAAAAAGCAAAGCGTCCATTTATTTTCGTTGGTGGCGGAGCAGTGATCTCAGGAGCATCTGAGGAACTGAAACAGTTTGTATCGCTTATGCAGGCGCCGGTTTGTGATTCCCTGATGGGAAAAGGCGCATTTGACGGAACCGATCCGCTTTATACCGGCATGCTTGGTATGCACGGAACGAAAGTATCAAACTTTGGTGTCAGTGAGAGTGATCTGTTAGTTGTTGTGGGTGCACGTTTTTCAGACCGTGTGGTTGGAAATGCAGCAAAATTTGCTCATAAAGCAAACATCGTTCAGATCGATATCGATGCAGCCGAGGTGAATAAAAATATAACTGTAGATGCCAGTGTGATCGGAGATGCAAAGGAGATCCTTTCCAAGATCAATGAACGGCTGGAGCAGCAGGATCACAGTGAGTGGCTGGCCCATATCGCTGAGTTGAAAGAAAAATATCCGTTGAAGTATGCAGACGTAGGGCTGAGCGGCCCTTACATGATGGAGCAGATCTACAAGCAGACAAAGGGCGATGCGATCATCGTTACTGAGGTAGGTCAGCACCAGATGTGGGCTGCACAATATTATAAATATAGCAGGCCCCGTACACTGCTTACGTCCGGCGGACTGGGCACCATGGGTTATGGTCTTGGGGCTGCCATTGGAGCGCAGATCGCCAATCCCGATAAGCAGGTAGTGAACTTTGCAGGAGACGGCTGTTTCCGCATGAATATGAATGAGATCGCCACCGCTGTCAGACAAAAACTGCCCTTGATCCAGGTAGTAGTCAATAATCATGTGCTTGGTATGGTACGCCAGTGGCAGGATCTGTTTTATAACAAACATTATTCTGCTACCATCTTGGACGATGGGGTAGATTTTGTAAAATTAGCAGAGGCAATGGGTGCGACTGCAATGCGCGCAACCACCAAAGAAGAATTTGATGCAGCCTTTGCAAAGGCGCTGGAAACACCGGGACCGGTTCTGATCGATGCGATCATTGATTGCGACGATAAAGTATGGCCGATGGTGGCTCCGGGTGCACCGATCAGTGAAGCATTTACAGATGAAGATCTGAAAAATAAATAGATTACAATTTTCTAGGAGGATAATAAAATGAGCAGAGTATATAATTTTTCTGCAGGACCGGCAGTATTACCGGAGGAAGTATTAAGAGAAGCAGCAGATGAGATGATGGATTACAGAGGATGCGGAATGTCCGTAATGGAAATGTCCCACCGTTCGAAGGTATACGATCAGATCATTAAAGAAGCAGAGGCAGATCTTCGTGAACTGATGAATATTCCGGATAATTACAAAGTACTGTTTTTACAGGGTGGTGCATCCCAGCAGTTTGCTGCGATCCCGATGAACCTGATGAAAAACAAAAAAGCCGGCTATATCATTACCGGCCAGTGGGCAAAGAAAGCATTTCAGGAAGCAAAGATCTATGGTGAGGCAGTAGAACTGGCATCTTCAGCAGATGAGACCTTCTCATACATTCCCGATTGTTCTGATCTTGCCATCACCGATGACATGGATTATGTATATATTTGTGAAAACAATACGATCTATGGAACGAAGTTTAAAGAACTCCCCAACACCAAGGGCGTTGACTTAGTAGCAGATGTATCTTCCTGCTTCTTATCTGAGCCCGTCGATGTGACAAAGTATGGTGTGATCTACGGTGGCGTACAGAAGAATGTAGGACCTGCAGGTGTTGTGATCGCGATCATCCGTGAGGATCTGATCCGCGATGATGTTCTGCCCACAACTCCTACCATGTTGAAGTATAAGACACAGGCAGACAATGACAGTCTTTACAATACGCCTCCTTGCTACGGAATCTATATCTGCGGCAAAGTATTCAAATGGATCAAGAAGATGGGCGGTCTTCAGGCAATGAAAGAGCACAATGAGAAGAAGGCAAAGATCCTTTACGATTTCCTTGATGAGAGCAAACTCTTCAAGGGTACTGTCCGTAAGGAAGACCGTTCCCTGATGAATGTTCCTTTCGTAACCGGAGATGCTGATCTTGATGCAAAGTTTGTTGCTGAGGCAAAGGCTGCCGGATTTGAAAATCTGAAAGGACATCGTACCGTTGGCGGTATGCGCGCTTCCATTTACAATGCAATGCCCATCGAGGGTGTTGAAAAACTGGTGGAATTTATGAAGAAGTTTGAGGAGGAAAATGCTTAAAATGTTTAATTATACCTGTTTAAATCCCATTGCGAATGTAGGTCTTGACCTGTTAAGCGATGAATATAAAAAAGTAGAGGAGTTGAAGGATGCACAGGCGGTACTGGTTCGTTCCGCTTCCATGCATGACTTGGAACTCCCTGATACATTAGAGGCAGTAGCAAGAGCCGGTGCCGGAGTAAACAACATTCCGTTAGATAAATGCGCAGAGCAAGGTATCGTTGTATTCAACACACCCGGTGCAAATGCGAATGGAGTAAAGGAACTTGTATTTGCCGGGATGCTTCTGGCAGCCCGTGACGTAGTAGGTGGAATTAACTGGTGTACGTCTGAGACCGGAAATGCAGATATCGCAAAACTTGCTGAGAAGCAGAAGAAAAACTTTGCAGGTACTGAACTTGCAGGAAAAAAACTTGGTGTCATCGGACTTGGTGCGATCGGTATCAAGGTAGCAAACACTGCCAGACATTTTGGTATGGAAGTGTACGGATATGATCCTTACATTTCCATCAATGCTGCATGGAACTTATCACGAGATGTAAAACATATCAATGATCTGGAGACCATTTATAAAGAGTGTGATTACATTACCGTACATGTTCCGCTGATGGATGCCACAAAGAAGATGATCAGTGCAGAGGCCATCGCCATGATGAAACCCACTGCTGTTGTATTGAATTTTGCAAGAGATCTGCTGGTAGATGAGGAAGCCATGGTAAAAGCCCTTGCAGAGGGTAAGATCCGCAAGTATGTGTCTGATTTCCCGAACCCCACTACAGTTGGCGCAGCAGGCTGTATCGTAAGTCCTCATTTGGGTGCTTCTACCGAGGAATCTGAGGATAACTGCGCAGTGATGGCTGTTCAGGAGATCCGCGATTACATGGAGAATGGTAATATCAAGAATTCCGTAAACTATCCGGACT
>CAMBUC010000184.1 GCA_945871045.1 uncultured bacterium | reverse complement strand
GTATGATCACAGGCTGTTCATACTTCATATAGATAAAACTCTCTCTCAGATCTGCAAGACCGATAGAAAAAATATTTCCCCCTGCTTCTTTTTTCTCAAAAGGAATCCTGATGAAAATTTCCATAACCGCCGATAACAAAAAGCAAATCAGACTGACATACAAAATCGGAACAATGCCAAAAAAACCAAACAGCGTTCCACCAATGACCGGACCAAGCAATCCTGAAAATGAACTAACCAGATTGATCACTGCATTTCCCTGCATAATATGCTCATTTGAAAGCAATGTCGGAATACTTGCCTGAACGGCCGGCTGATATGCTCCCTGTATTCCATACAAAATAAACAAGGCAGTAAATATCAGTGCAACTACATTCAGTTTTCCTAACAGAAAAAGAATGAAAAGAACCAATATTGCAGTCGAAAAATCAAGTACAACCATGATATTTCTTTTATTAACCCGATCTGCAAAAATACCTCCTACCGGTGCCAACACGATCATCGGAATAAAGGCACAGGCACTTACAATTCCAAATAACGCAGCCGAACCGGTCTCACTTAACAAATACAGCGGTAATGCAAATCGTAAAACCGCATTCCCAAACAAAGATATGATCTGACCAACTACTACCATAACAAAATTTCGATTATTCATTTTTTCCTCCTTAAATATAAACATACCAGCGGTATGTATAAGGCTTAAATTTTGGTCAGATTTCTCTGACCAAAAACATGAAACATTATTTGTCATATTGGACTTTACGACATTCTCTCATAAGCCGCAACATGTCTTCATGAATCAACTCTATTCCATATGGCTTGAACATAGTATTAATTAACTCAATACGCCTTATCATCTGTTCATCTGACATAGAAAAAATAATCGGGTTAACCCACACATCCGTCAGAAACATCATAAGATCGGCAAGTTCCTCAGGACAGTCTGTATGAATCGAACCATCTTCCGCACCCTGTCTGATAACCGGAACAATATAATCCGGCACGACTTCGGAAGCGACCGTTTTCAGATAATATACAAGCAATTTCGGATTCTCCATTAAATTCGGAGTTACCGTAAAGACTTCCTTCTGCTTCGGATTCGTTAGGGATTTTTCAAACATCTTCTCAAGCTTTTCTTTCCCGGTCAGAGAAGGATCATCCCTAATCTCTTTCATCGCTGCATTGTTCTCTTTGCTCATAGATTCAACAACTGCGATCAATATCTCCTCTTTTGAGCGAAAATGATAATAGATGGCCCCCTTTGTCAGACCGCCTAATCCATCAATAATGTCCTGAAGAGAAGTCCTTTCATATCCTTTTTCAAAAAATAATCTTGTTGAAACATCCAAGATCAATTGATATGTCTCCTCCGGATACTTATTTCTCGCCATATCAAGCCTCATTTCATAGTAAGATTCCAAACATACCGCGGGTATGTTTAATTTATCACATATACAAGTTTCTGTCAACAGATGTCTTTTTCATTTCTTCTCTAATCTCTCACAAAATGCATCAATCTTTACTTCATCTTCCGCCTTCACATTTTCTTTTGGATCGACCAGGATCAGTTCTGCTGCAAACTCTTCGATACCTATGTATTTCTTCATTTTTTCAATCGCTTTATCCGCACCACCGCCGCTAAAACATGTAAATACCGCTAACTTCCTCCCTTGAATACCCTGATTTTCTTTTAGAAAAGATCTGATCGGCGGTGCAAAATTACTGGCCCATACCGGAGTTCCCAGAATAATGCTATCATACTTCTCTGCACTAAATTCATAAGGTTGTAATGCCGGCGTTTCTCCCATGACAGCGCTCTTCCCGCCCCAAAAAAACTTCTTTGCACCTTTATCCGGATATGCTGTGACCGGTTCGATCCGGATAATATCCGCATCTATTTTTTCTGCGATTTTATCTGCTACATATTTTGTATTTCCTGACATTGAATAATATACAATTGCTGTTTTCATTTCTTTTCCCACTCCTTGATCTGTTCTTTTGTCTCTTTGCACCACTCCACCCCACTCCCGGCACCATAGTTTCCGGCCATTGCTTCTATCGTATGGATCATGGCATCCCTGACATCCGCCGGACTCAGCACCTGCGCATACTGCCCGTATGAAAGAATGTAACTGTAAAACCAACTCTCATCTGCATCCTCAACGGTAAAAATGAAACGATCATCCTCCTCTTTTACATGAGATGCATTCATCTCATCAAAGGCACGATATGCCATACATTTGTCAATGGCGACGATTGCCTGAAACGTCTTTTTCTGACTGACAGAATCACTCGTTTCTTCTTTCGTAGGCGAAAGCGGATCAAACCGCTCGTCCGTCACTTCCAGATGTCTCATTCTGTGAAACTTGAAATATCTGAAATCCTGCCTTTCTTCACAAAACGCATACAGATACCATGACTGCGCCCGAAAAACCAGCTTACATGGACGCACTTTTCGATGGGAAATATCACCCTGCTTCATATAATCAAAGGTCACCTTTTTTCTGGTCAGCACTGCATACTTCAATTGTCCGAACCGCTCTTTATCAAAATATCCTTCGCCCCAGTTATCCAGTTCGATCTCGATCCAGTCCTGCGCCGCCTCTCCAAAGAAATCTTCCAGTCGCTGCAAAGCCTGTTTCTCGTCATCATAGGCAACTGTCCCCATCAGTCTCATAGAAGATAAGATCCCGCTTTTCTCTTCATCGGTAAGCACCTTTTTATTCAGCACAAAATCAGGAAGCAAGGATACGCCTCCATCCCTGCCTCTCGTTGTATAAATAGGTATTCTCGCTTCCGATAACTTCTCAATGTCCCGGTTGATCGTCCGGACGGAAACCTCCAGTCTGTCAGCCAGTTCCCTTGCCGATAAATGTTCATTTTCCATTAACAGATATACGATCTGAAACAGCCTGCCTACCATTTTCACCCTCTTCTCCCTGATCACTTGATCGCGATGTAAATATCTATATCTTCCTGTGACAGATATTCCTCAAAATCTCCGGTAAACGTACGATCCAGCGGAGTCTCCCAGATTTCTTTCCAGGAATTTGCAACAGCCTCGATCATGTCTCCATGAACGCTGAACTTTGCATATCTGCCGGCCGGAATGGTCTTGACTGTAAAGCCGTTTCTGCTTTCAGCATCACTTACCTCAAAACCGGCAGTCACCTGATATCCCTCTTTGTCATAATCCGAATAAAGTCCAATGGCATATGCATTCACCCGGTTCTGTATTTTCTCAGTGTTCTCCGGTGTATAGAGCTGTTTCCACAGACCTCCGATAATGGTTCCCATTTGCGGATCTTCGTTACTGGTTCTTGCTGTAAATCCTACAATTGTCTTTTCTTTTAGTTCCACGATTTCGTAATTCATGATGAATCCTCCTTATTGTCGTAACTGTTCAGTTCCATCACAGTACGATGCAAAAATCCATGAAAATCGTCTTCGACGATGGGATTTTTGCACCTTTGAATCATGTTCTTACGATCTACGCGGTTCCGCTCCGATCTGTTCTGAACAATTACTTTTTTCTGCTTGTTGACAACAGAAGCATACCACCCCCATGTATGACATTGTATGTCATATATTTTAAAAAAATCAACTACCAAACAGCGATTCTGTACTCTTTTCCGCTATGCACATTCCTCATGACAAAAACTACATTTTTCCATTTTGTCCGTCTGCCTCCGCCTTGCCTAAAAGATAGAGAAAGGCTATGGCGGGTATCCGAAATATCGGCACTTTGGTTTCGTGCTTTGCTATACCAAAATCATCTAACTGCTTTGTAATGAGAAAAGCAGTTGTTACCTTTGATTTTTCGTCCCTGCATAATTCCACAATCGCATCAGAAGAAGGAATATGGGAATTATTACGGTATTTGACCTCACAAAGAATTTTTTCACGGGGCAGTTCTATCACCACATCAACTTCCTTTTGATTGTCCTTTGCCTTTCTAAAATAGCCAAGTTGTGCCGTACTGCCCTGATAGAAAGATACGATATGCTTATACACCGTGGTTTCCACCATAGCTGCGAGTTCTTTCTCATCGGATAATACATCGTCAATCATCAATACGGCGTTGCGTATCGCTGCATCTGCAATAAAAATTTTCGGTTTTCCCTTTAATGCACCTTTCCTTCCCACATCCATCGGCTTTGCCAGATAAATAAGATTAGACATTTCAAGTGCTTCGATATAACCGTCAATCGTGGCAACAGAGATGTTCTCCAATTCCTTTGACGCTGTTGTGATGCTGAAAATCTCCGTGGAGTTCATGCAGAGATATAAGAACAGTTTTTCCATCAAAAGCGGGCTGCGTATTTTAAACAGTGTCAGCACATCTCGCTTAATAACCTTGTCTACCACATCTTCACGCAACATCCGCTGAGCATATACATCATCATCGGACAGTACAAGTTCCGGAAAACCACCAATTGTCAGATAACGATTAAAATGCCCCTCCAAAGGGACAAATCTGTCCATCAGATCTCCAAGTTGCGCATTGCTCATTTTCACAAGCGTTGTGAGCCTTAATTGATCGGGCAGTATCGGCTCTTCGAGTTGAAGCAGACGACAATATTCGTAGAATGACATGGTTGGTATTTTCAAAACACTCCACCTGCCCGTACCGCTGTCTGTCGCACCTTTTTCCAATATAGGGCTTGCCGATCCCGTTGCGGTAAGGCGAATATCTTTTCTGCTGTCATAAGATCGGAAGAGCGTCGTGTAGGGAAAGAGTGTTGG
>CAMBUC010000183.1 GCA_945871045.1 uncultured bacterium | reverse complement strand
CACTTTCCACCGGCTTCCAGTCTAAAGAAAAATAAAGACCCATGGATGTATCCACTGACTTTCCACCCTTTACTGCACAGATGGAAGCACCGCCTCCGAGGTGGCAAACGATGATCTTCAGATCTTCAACGGGCTTTCCTAACAGTTCTGCCATACGTTTTGATACGAAACTGTGGCTGGTTCCGTGGAAACCGTATTTACGAACTCTATATTTCTCATAGTACTCATAAGGGATTCCGTACATATATGCTTCCATCGGCATTGTCTGATGGAAAGCGGTATCAAATACACCTGCCTGGGGAGTGTTGGGCATTAATTCCTGACAAGCACGTACACCGATCAGGTTGGCAGGATTGTGAAGAGGTGCAAGTTCACAACACTCTTCTACAGCCTTGATCACATCCTCGGTAATTACGGTAGAGCAAGCAAACTTCTCGCCACCGTGTACCAGACGATGTCCGATGGCACCGATCTCGTCAAGACTCTTGATCACACCGGTCTTCTCGTTCGTCAATGCTTCGATCACATACTGAACTGCCTGCTTGTGGGTAGGCATATCAACATTGCTGATTTCCTTCTCGCCGCCTGCCGGGGTGTACACCAGTCTACCATCGATACCGATACGCTCACAGATACCTTTTGCCAATACCTGCTCGGTATCGGAATTGATCACCTGATACTTGAGTGATGAGCTGCCGCAATTGATAACTAATACGTTCATATTCGTTCTCCTTTTTGTTTTCTTTTTTGTTTCTTTGTCGTTCCAAATACAACTAACTTGATTATACCTCTTTTATTTCAAGTGGACAAGTATGTATTTCGATGTTATGATTGATTTATACCACATTTTATTGATTTTTGTTGTATTTTTTCACATACATTGTTGTTTTTATGTTCGTTTTATTTTTAACAATCTTTGTTTTGTGTGGGTTTTCAACCATTCAGAGCCAAGGCAATCCACATGAATACAGATGAAATGCTTGCATGTTCAGCTGTATGTGTGTGGATTTCTTTGGGGAGAAGCCACATCGAGATGGTGCATTGGCGGAATCGAGATGGTGGCTGAATGGTTGTAGAGAAATTAGGAGGTTCCATGAAAGTTTGTGGCATTATCGCAGAATACAATCCCTTCCACAGCGGCCATGCATATCAGATCAGAAAAGCCCGTGAACAAAGTGGCTGCGATTACGTGATCGTTGCCATGAGCGGCGATTTTGTGCAGCGTGGCGCACCGGCGCTGACAGACAAATATACACGGGCGAGGGAGGCGCTTTTAGAGGGCGCCGATCTGGTTCTCATGCTTCCGGTGTACGGTTCAACCGCCAGCGCCGAGGGGTTTGCCCGCGCCGGAGTCTCGGCACTGCTGACCACCGGCGTTGTAAATGCCATCAGTTTCGGCTGTGAGGATCCTGCCATCTGTGGGGAGCCGTATGTGCAGCTGGCGAAAGCATTCGCACACGAGAGCGCAGATTTCCGGGCCGCCCTTGCCGATCGTCTTTCCAGAGGCATCCCTTACGCGAAGGCTCGCGTGGAAGCGATCCGCTCCTGCTATGGAAACGACTTTGACTTCTCGCTATTTGATACGCCAAACAATCTGCTCTCCTTTGAATACATGCGCGCTCTGGCAGTTTTCGGTGCAGAACTGCAGATCGTTCCCATCAGACGGCTGGGCAGTTATCATGATGTGGAGGGATCCGCTTCGGATGCCGTTCCCGCAGCAGATCCGGGACGCTCTTCGGTTCCTTCTGACGGAACCTTTGCTTCTGCCTCCGCATGCCGGAAACTGCTTCTGTCAGATTTGAAAGACCCCTTGCAACGACTGGAACATACACAGCAGATTCCCGGCAGTGTATGCAGGCTTTTAGCCGATTACGCACACGATTACGATTTTTTGCAAGAGGATGATCTGTCCCAGATGCTGCACTACGCATTGCTGTCTCAAAAAAACAGTGGTTACGAACAATATCTTGACTGCGGCAGCGATCTTTCCGCACGCATCTGTAACAGCCTGGATGCGTACAAATGTGTCTCACAGTTCTGCGATCTGTTGAAAAACAAGAGCGTCACCCGGGCACGCATCGCCAGAACTCTGGCCCATATCCTGTTGCAGCTGCCCTCGCAGATGCCGGCACCGCTTGTCTCAAATGCCGGCGTCTTGCCCTATCTTCGGGTATTAGGCTTCCGTCAGACGGCGGCACCTCTTTTACACGAGATCAAGCAATGCGCCCAGGCCCCACTCATCACACGCGTTCCCGAGGCGGGACAAATGCTTTCTGAGGAAACGATGCTGTATTTCAAGCAGGACCTGCTGGCAAGCGACATCTACCGCAGCGCCCTGTTTCACAAATGCGGCCGCTGTTATGCGGATGATTATCGCAGAAAGATTGAAATTGTATAATATTTGTTGTACAATTTCAATAATTGCCGGCAGAAGATCTGCCGCCTTGACAAAGAAAACATTCGGTATATGCTTTTCTATTTCTGCATTTGCATAAAAAGCATATCCATGACGAGCAGTTCCACATATCAGGAGGTACAACATGGCAGGTTCCACATTCGGAAGATTATTTACGATCACAACCTGGGGAGAATCCCACGGAAAAGGCATCGGTGTCGTTATCGATGGCTGTCCCGCCGGGCTCCCTTTAAAGGAAGAAGATATCCAGATCTATCTCGACAGACGCAAACCCGGTCAGTCAAGATTCACTACACAGCGCAACGAGGCAGATGCCGTCCAGATCCTTTCCGGTGTGTTTGAAGGAAAAACCACCGGAACACCCATTTCACTGGTTGTATTTAATATGGATCAGCGTTCCAGAGATTATGGAGACATCGCCACCTACTACCGCCCCGGCCACGCGGACTACACCTTTGACGAGAAATATGGATTCCGGGATTACCGCGGCGGCGGCCGTTCTTCCGGCCGGGAAACCATCGGCCGTGTGGCAGCCGGTGCCATCGCTGCAAAATTGTTAAACGAACTGGGCATTCGGATTCACGCCTACGCAACAGCCATCGGGCCTGTACAGATCGACCGCTCTGCCTTTGATCTGGAAGAATCCCTTTCCAATCCTGTCGGAATGCCGGATGCCAAGGCTGCAGAAGCAGCACAGGCATATTTAAGTGAGTGTATGAAAAAACAGGATTCCTGCGGCGGCATGATCGAGTGTTCCATCACCGGAATGCCTGCCGGAATCGGTGATCCGGTGTTTGAAAAATTAGATGCGAATCTTGCAAAAGCCATGCTTTCAATCGGAAGTGTGAAAGGTTTTGAGATTGGCGCCGGTTTCGCCGCTGCTTCCGCAACGGGAAGCAGGAATAATGATGCTTTTGCCATGGCAGATGGAAAGATAACCAAATCCACCAATCACGCCGGCGGCACACTCGGCGGCATCAGCGATGGGTCTCCTGTTGTATTTCGTGTGGCTGTCAAACCGACACCCTCCATCAGCCAGACGCAGCACACCGTCAACCGGTCCGGGGAAGAAATTGAGATCTCCATCAAAGGACGCCATGATCCGATCATTGTACCGCGTGCCATCGTAGTTGTAGAAGCGATGGCCGCCCTTACCGTGGCAGATCTTCTCATGACAAATATGAGTGCACGCATGGATCACATAAAACAAATATATGGAAAATAAAAAGAATGCTATACGACAATAAGAGATGGGAGCATACACTCCCATCTCTTATTTTATTTTGAGATCTTATGAATCGTCACACAGTTGGGTTTATCAACCGTAATCGGTTTTCCCTGCATCAGGAAATAATGATTCTCATAGTCCATTCGGAAGATGCAGATTTCGTTATTTTCATGGTTTAAGGTCATAAAGTGTTCATTGTCCGGAAATACACAGACTGCTTTCGGGAACTCTCCACTGATCTTGCTGTTGCAATTCAATGTCAAAAGACCCGTTTCCTCATCAATATCATAAATAACCGCAGAATTTACACCGGCATTCACTACATACAGATGTCTGCCATCCGGAGAGATCGTCATGGCTGTGGCGCTGCAGATATCATCATCTTTCGGATCTGTGGTAGTGATCTCCTGAAGGAATTCAAATTCCGGCTCATTATTTTTTTCTTCATATCGATATACATTCACACAATTCATTAATTCGCAGAGCACATATGCAAAACGTCCATCATCCGAAAAGCACATACTTTTCGGAGCCGAGTCGATCTGGCAGCGGAGAATGTCTGTATTGTGAATCTTTCCGGTCAATGCATCCATATGATAGAGTTTTACCTGATCCAATCCGCCATCGATGGCGCATAAATATTTCTGATCCGGCGTCAGGCGAACGCAGTTCACATGAGGACGTGAACTTCTCTCAGCGATACAACGTCCCATTCCCTTATGGAACACACCATCTGCGATGGCACCGATGGAACCGTCTTCCGGATTCAAATGCATGACTGTTACCCTTGCATCATGATAACCACCTACAAACAGATAACGGTCATCATCAGAAACATCTACGAAACAGCCTCTCATTCCTCCGATCCACGCTTTATTGATAGGCTCCAGATCACCGTCCTCTGAAATGCGGAAGGACTGCACGCCTTCATCCGCAATGGAATACAAATACTTTCCACTGTTGGCAACTACCAGATAGGAAGCGTTATTGATCGGAACGACCTTCCGCTCTACCATTGTTCCGTTTCCTTCATCCAGATCGTACAGATGAATACCGATACTGTTTTCATGGGTATAAGTGCCCACATACGCTACATATTTGTCTTTACTCA
>CAMBUC010000182.1 GCA_945871045.1 uncultured bacterium | reverse complement strand
ATCTGTCATCAAAGGATTATCTTCTTGTGTTCTTTAAGAATGCCGGAATCTGAATATCCTTCTCCGGTACCGTACTCTCCGGCCGCTTCGGCTTCTGGATACCTGAAAAAGCAGGATTTGTTGTGGTTGTAGCAGACTGCGTACCCGTCGCTGCCCCGGTTCCGAGTGTCCGTGTATAACCGGTGCCCGCAGTTCCTGAAAGACCGCTGCGGCTGGTAAGCCCGGCACTCATAGAACGACCCTGGGTTGCAGACGTCGGCGAAACGGTAGATGTATACTTCATACCACTCATAAGAGGAGTTGCAGCAGACTTTTTATTTGCCTCAAGTCCCGTTGCAATCACAGTGATCTTTGCTGTATCCTGCATAGACTCATCGTACTTCGCACCAAAGATGATGTTTGCTTCATCTCCTGCCAGATCCTGTACATAACTTGCAGCATCATTGGCATCCATAAGAGAGATATCACCGGAAATATTGATGATCACATGAGAAGCGCCATTGATCGTTGTCTCTAATAACGGGCTTGCCACTGCAAGTTTCACCGCATCAAGTGCCTTCTCATCTCCATGCGCCTCGCCGATACCGATATGAGCCAATCCTTTATCCTTCATGACCGTCTGCACATCCGCAAAGTCCAGATTAATGAGGGCAGGAAGGTTGATCAGATCGGTAATACCCTGTACGGACTGCTGTAATACTTCGTCTGCTTTTTTCAGTGCATCCGGCATCGTCGTACGACGGTCAACGATCTCTAACAACTTGTCATTGGGAATTACGATCAGCGTATCAACACTCTCTTTTAAACGGTCGATACCTGAAATCGCATTCACCATACGCTGTTTTGCTTCGAATTTGAAAGGTTTTGTCACAACACCAACGGTAAGGATTCCCATATCCTTCGCAATCTTTGCAACAACAGGCGCAGCACCGGTTCCGGTTCCACCACCCATTCCGCATGTTACAAATACCATATCCGCACCCTGAATCGCATTCGTCAGATCATCCACGCTCTCCTCAGCGGCTTTCATGCCGATCTCAGGCTGTGCACCTGCTCCCAGACCTTTTGTCAGTTTTTCACCGATCTGGATCAATGTCGGTGCCTTGCAAAGTACAAGTGCCTGCTTGTCTGTATTTACTCCGACGAATTCTACTCCACCGATATTCTCATCAATCATTCTATTTACAGCATTGTTACCGGCTCCTCCGACACCGATTACAATGATCTTCGCGTTATTATCTGCAGCTGTGGTTGTAATCTCTAACAAGAGTTTGTCCTCCTCTATCCTCAAATCTATAAAACTGCTAACTGATACAGTTATTTTTCAAATCTAATGGTAAAATGTCGCAAGCGACCCCTAATCATATTTATAATAGTATTTCTTCAAAAAATTATCAACCATTATTTTGAATTTTTGCTTTTTTTAGGATCAAAAATAATATCTGTTGTCTCGCTTGTCCAGTTTTCCAAATGCAACGTACCATTTTTGCCCTTCAACTGCGGCAAAATATACTGTAATCGCAAAATTTTTTGTGCCAGATGATCCGCATTGCCGACAATGATCGTGATATGATCGCTGTACACGGTCATCGTGCCGGAAATCTCTTCATACCGGATTTCTTTTGCAGATATCTCGTATTTCTGCAGCAACTGTGTCAACGACAACAGATTCTTTAATGCAATGTCATCGGCAAGGGGAAGTTTTTCATACAGGACAACCGAATCACATGTCAGCCCTTCGATCTTTGGCACATCCCGGATCACTTCCTGTGAAGTCTCCACAACAAATCCATCTTTATCAAAATACGCGTTCTGGTCGATGGAACTGATATAAAGATAACCGAGAATGCCCTTTTCATATACTTCCACTGTCAGTTCATGGGGTTTTGAAAGTGCAATGCTGACCTCCAGGGAATCCACAAAGGGTAGTTTTTCCGCCCGAAGGAAACGATATTTCCCATACACATACAAGGTACTCCAGGAATATTCATCACTCAGAACAATCTCTTCGATCTGTTCATCCGTATAGAGTTCATTGCCCACTACATGTACCTTTTTCACCGTATATACCTGGGTGATGAGCAATACTCCGATCCCAACCAGCACGCCGATCAGCAAAAGAATGATCAGAATATTCCGTTTTCTTTTTTTCTTTCGCAGGATTTCCCTGCGCTGTTCCTTAATCATAAGACATCTCCGATGCTTCCGGTTCAAACTGAATGCCGCGCGATACCGAAAGTGCCAGACCCATCTCTGCCATCAGAAACACCACCGAGGTGCCTCCGTAACTGATAAAAGGAAGGGTTACGCCGGTATTCGGAATCGAGTTTGTAACAACCGCAATATTTAAAACAACCTGAATCGCAATATGTGCCAAAATCCCGGTCACGAGAAGCGACCCAAACAGATCTCTGGAATTGTTTGCAATGACCATAAAGCGCCACATCAACATCAAAAACAGCAGAATCACACACACGGCTCCAAACAGGCCTAATTCCTCACAAATGATGGAAAAGATCATATCATTCGGCGCTTCCGGGACAAATCCCAGTTTCTGCATACTGTTTCCGAGGCCTTTGCCAAACAAACCGCCGGAACCGATGGCATACAATCCCTGCAAGGTCTGATACCCTTTTTCAAAGTTTTCCGGGTGAAACCACATCTCAATACGTTCCCCTCGATAGCCCGCCGATGGAAGGATCAAGAAAAGAGCGATACTGCCCACTGCCCCAAGGCCGATCAAAATAAACTGTAAATATTTTGGGCTGGCAACAAAGATCATCGCGCCTCCGATTCCCATAACAATGATGGCGGTACTCAGGTTATTGTATGCGATCAGTGCAAACAGCGGAAAGATAAATAACATGACCTTGAGCACATTTCCGAATTTAGCCATTTTTTTGGGAATGTTACTGATCATCGCAGCCAGAAATACAATCACCGCCAATTTTGCAAACTCTGAAGGCTGAAACTCAAAACTGGAATTCGGGATACCAAGCCATCTTCTGGAGTAATTGTGTTCAATACCGATACCGGGTATCAGTACCAGCGTACAAAGTACGATCGCCACCAGATAAGCCAGACCGCCCATTTTTTTCCAGATACGATAATCGATCCGTGAAATGATAAACATGCCCACCATTCCCAGCACAAAGGCAAATCCCTGTCTTTTCAGATAATGGGTGGGATCCTTAAATGTGATCTGTGCGTCATAGGCGCTTGTACTGTAAAGCATCACAAGTCCAAAACAGATCAAAAAGATAATGATAAACAGCAGACTGTAGTCAAAATATTTAATTTGACGTTTTTTCTTCTGACGTCTTGCCATATATCTGCTCCTTCTTACTATTTTTTCAGATTTCTTACCATATCCTTGAACATGCAGCCCCGCTGCTCGTAGTTATCAAACATTCCCCAGCTTGCACACGCCGGTGAAAGCAGTACCGCATCACCACCGACTGCCGTTTCATAGCAAATATCTACCGCTTCCTGCAGCGAATCCGCAAACACATAATCCTTGAATCCCATCCGCTCACAGGTATCTGCGATCTTTTGTGCAGTCGCACCGATCAGTACAAGTTTTTTCACCTTTCCGTCAAAGGCTTCGATCCACTCCTCGTAGTCGGACTGTTTGTCATAACCGCCGCCGATCAGACAGGTGGGACGGTTCATGGCACGGATCCCCTGGATCGCCGCATCGGGATTTGTCCCCTTAGAGTCATTGTAATATTTGACACCTTCTACTTCTGCCACATACTCTATTCTATGCTCAACGGCTGTAAATCTGACCAATACCTCTTTGATCTTAGCAAGGGGAACCCCGTAACTGAGGGCAATACCGGTGGCAGCCATCACATTCTCGTAATTGTGCCTGCCAAGAAGATGCAATTCATTCACATTGCATACAAGTGTTGCATTGCCGGCTTTTGAAACAAAGATTTCCTCACCTTGTAAATACAGGCCATCGTCCAACTGCCTTGCACTGCTAAAATACAGCACATGCATCCGTTTCTTCAGTTCTTCGCCAAAAGCGCGTAACACCGCATCCTCATAATTCAGAACACAAACCTGATCCGCTTGCTGACCTTCGGTGATCCGCTCCTTTGCCGCAATATAATTCTCCATCGTATGATGGCGGTTCAGATGATCCGGTGTGATGTTTAAGATGGCTGAGACCTTCGGTGCAAAATGCTCCACGGTCTCCAACTGGAAACTGGAGATCTCTGCCACGGTTACCGTATCGTCCGTCATGGCAGGCGCCATGCGTGTATAAGGTATTCCTATATTTCCCACCACCTGTACATCGGCCACATAATTCCTTAGTATCTCACCGGTCAATGCAGTGGTCGTTGTCTTTCCGTTTGTACCGGTAATCGCCAATACATCGCCCTTGGAAAAGGCGTACGCCAATTCGATCTCGCCCCAGATCTTCACCCCATGTGTACGAAGTGCATCCACCATTGGAAGGTCTGTGGGAACCCCCGGGCTTAAGATCACATAGGAATAGTCATCCATACGATCTTCCGGAAGGGATCCCAAAATGACCGGACACGCTTTTAAGGCTTCTGATTTTGCACGAACCTCTTCTTCTGTCAGTTTCTCATTTCCATCAAAAATATCAAAGGCGATGCCATTTGCCGCAAGAAGTTCTGCTGCTGCGATACCACTGAGTCCCGTTCCGACAACCAGTACTTTCTGATTCTTAAGATCCATTTGAATTCTCATAGTTTTCTCCTTTACATTGCCATATATGCCACCAGGCAGAGCAATGTTGTCA
>CAMBUC010000181.1 GCA_945871045.1 uncultured bacterium | reverse complement strand
ATTTTTTTATTTTTTGTGTTTTACCTATATATTATATAGTAATGCGACTCCCTAACCAGTAGTACAACAAACCAAGCACTACAAGGCCTTTTACAAATCCAAGTAATACTCCGAACGTTCTGTTTATGCCTCCCAGAATGGGTATATGGTTTACGATATCCAGTAATTTTCCGATCCAACGAAGTATAAAGAAAATAACAAGAAACCCTCCAAAGCCGGATATACCATCTGCAAAGATCGAAATATGTCTGGCCAATGAGTAAATGCACACGATGGCGATCACTATCTGTACCAACGTATATGCTTCACGTAAAAACCCTTTATAGTATCCATTTAAGGAACACACTAACAGCCAGATGACTGCTGCGATCAATATCGTCTCTTTACTTATTTCTATCATTTGAGTTTAACCTTCTGCGTTTTTCCTTCTAATAAAAATATATAGTCTGTTTGCATTCTTCCGGATAAGATCTGATATAAATGCTCTTTAAAATCGTATTGAAACTTACGGATGCCACGGCTGTTATAAATCTCACAACTGTTTTCTCCCAAAATACACAATTCTCCATTTGCAAGGATCTTGACATCGACATAATCTGTTTCAAAAGAAATATTTTGAATCTGTTTGCCGGAAAGATCGTAGTATTCCAGCCGATAGTTCTTTCCTTCCGATGCATCGAAGACCAAACCGAAATGCAACTCATCATAAAAAATACTTTTTATTTCTTCTTTTATTGCAATTGTTTTTGTTTCTGCCGGTTTTTGTGCACCGGAAAATAAAATGATCTGATCGTTCCCAAATGCTACCATGATGTCCTCTGAAAGATAACGGATCTGCGGTATCACTTTATCTATATAAGAATAGGAACTTACAATTTTATCGATAGAATTCTGACCGACTGTTCCGAAATTGTAAAATGCGATCACTGTCTTTACGTTTCCATCATTGATATCCAGCATGGAAACGGCTAATTTCTCTCCATTTTCCGACAATTCCAAATCCAATGGATAACCACTGTTTTGCACATGTAATTCTCCGGCTGCTAACTGTCCGCCTGTTTTATCATACAACTGTAAATAACTTGTTCCTTCATTTTCCATAAGGATTGCTACTGTACCCTGCGCTGCAACACTCACTTTCTGGATCGGCATCGTCGTATGTATGCTTCCCTGTAAATTAACGGTATCCAAAATATATAACTGTGTTCCATTTAATTCGTAAAGCACAACATAATTTCCTCGTGTCTCTACAACGGGACGATCCATTTCATACGTCTGATTCCAGATCATATTTCCTTCCAAATCGGTGTATACGGCTCCATCATTTGTACATTTCAGCAATTTTCCCTGGAACTCTGTAAATTCTGATGCACTCGTATCTGTACGCTCTACGGAAGAGAGAACATCATACGTCGTATAAATTTTTCTTTCAAAATATATATACGTAACAATTGTGGCCGCAACCAAAAGGAGCAGTACAAAAATTACCAGCACTGCTACCTTTCTACGATGCGCTTTTAATTTTTGATTGAAATCCTCACGATCCACTTCTACCGTTTGGAATTTATGCTTCTGTATGGTTGCCATAATAGGTTCTCTCTTTCTGATATCAACTTTTGCCACTCATTATAACACTACTCATTCAATAATAAAAGTTTTTGTCCGGCATATATTTTGTTTTCATCCTCTAAGTCGTTAAGCAAACACAATTCCTCTGTACGATCTTTCCCGTAAAGTTTTTGGCTGATTCCAAGAAGACTCTCCCCTTTTTCTACGATATAATAATCCTTATTTGAAAGTTCCACAGCCTCCGCTGTTTCTTCTTCCTTGCTCTTACTATTATCCGGTTCTTCTATTTTGGGTTCCTCTTGTGATTCGTCTTTTATTTCTTCCATTTCCTCTTGCTCATCTGCAGGTTTTTGAACATCCTCAAAACTGCTATTTGTGAACTCTGATTCTGTTTGAAGAAGCGATTCCGGTTCTTCCTCTTTTTCTATCAACGGATCTTCCCCTGTGGCTTCATCCATGGTAGAAGCAGTGTCATCCTCATTAGACTTTTCCTGCTCCGCTGCCTCCAGGATCTCCTGTTCTGCCTTTGCCTGATCGGTTTTCATATAAGAAACCGCTTCTTCCAATCTATGGATCTTACCGGAACTGCTGATCATATTTACCCCCATCGCAGAGACTGCTGCTAGAAGTGCAAGGCTTGCAACATATACAAACGCCCGAAAACCTTTTCCTGTCTTTTTATTTTTTTCTGCGGCGATATTCCGATAATTTGTAATGATCATCCGTTGGGGATCAATTTCAGGTTGTACCAGAGATTCCTCGCGTCCCCTCATCATATATTCCTGCATCTGAGGATTTTTCTCATAATAAATGTAATAACCGTCTCTTCGGCGCAGCATGTTTTTTTCGTAAACATAAAATGCCTCCTCTTTTTCCAATGTATCCATTAAAAAAAGGATTTTTTCCTGCCCCTGAAATGCATTTCGATGGATCCGCTCTAAGTCCCCTGTCAATTTTGCGGAAGCACCTGCCACATCCATTCCCCATCCAAGAATTTCTACATTCTCATAGTACTGTTTCATGTCCTGATAGACACTACCCCACATCAGATCTGTAAACTCCGGAACACCTTCTTTAAAAAATTCATCTGCAATATGTACAATACCACTGACAAATATGTACTTTTGCCCGTTTTCATGATATCGGTTACCCAAAAAAATACTGCCTTTATGCTCCCATCCGCTTCTCGTATTTCCATGAAGATATGTATATACATAATCTTCCATATATATGCGGATCGCACCTTGTACATTTCCGATCTGACGAATGTTTTTTGGTAACTGAAAGTTCTGCTTGTCCTCTTTTGCGTTATGATCTGTCATGTTATTTTCCATTCGACACATGCCCCCTTTTCTTTCTTTTAGATATACCTTAACATGTGCGAGTTGAAAAATTTGGCGAAGGGTGTTCCTTATATATAAAAGAATACGCTTCTGCACATTTTGCCGGAAACTTTTGTCATATTGGAGAGGCTTTTTTACAAAAAAAATCGGGCATGAAACTCATACCCGATTTTTTATAATTCTGTTCTGCCTTCTAACGCCCGTAAAAGTGTTACTTCATCAATATATTCCAAGTCTCCTCCTACCGGCACGCCGCTTGCAATACGTGTTACCTTTATGCCGGTGGGCTTGATCAATTTACTGATATACATCGCAGTCGTTTCCCCCTCAAGGGAAGAGTTCGTAGCGATGATCACCTCATCTACATCACCCTGAAGCCGCTGCATCAACTCCTTCAGTCGGATATCACCCGGTCCGATGCCAAGCATCGGTGAAATCGCTCCATGAAGTACATGATAAACACCTTCAAACTTTCCGGTTTTTTCATAGGCGGCCAGATCTCTCGTATTTTCAACAACCATGATCACTTTCTGATTCCGTTTTTCATCTTTGCAGATCGGACATAATTCATCGTCCGTCAATGTAAAACACTGTTTGCAATAACGAACATTATTCCGGGCCTGTGTAATGGAATCTGCCAATCGCTCAGCATCTTCTTTTGGCATGCTTAGTATATGAAATGCAAGACGCTGCGCTGTTTTTGATCCGATACCGGGAAGCATAGACAATGCTTCTACCAGTTGGTTGATCTGTTTACTGTAATAGTCCATGACTCTGATCCCTTTCCTGCTTTTAGAAAGGCAGGCCGCCTAAGCCACCCATTCCACCGATACCACCGGTAATCTTTGACATGGATTGTTGCGAATACTCATCCATCTGGCGCAGTGCCTCGTTCGTTGCTGCCATGATCAGGTCTTCCAGCATTTCTACATCATCCGGATCTACTGCTTCCGGGTCGATCTTGATCTTGGTCACTTCCTTCTTTCCGGATACGGTTACTTCAACCACGCCGCCTCCTGCTGCCGCTGTGATCTCTTTTTCCTCGATCTCTTTACTTGCTTCCTCCATCTGACGCTGCATCTTCTGTGCCTGTTTCATCAGATTGTTCATGTTTCCGGGCATTCCTCCGGGGAATCCTCCTCGCTTTGCCATTTTAAAATCCTCCTTCTGAATCTTCTTCTACTACAATATCCATTTGTATCAGCTCCTCCAAATCCGCATAAACTTCTCCAAAGGGCTGTCCGGTTTCATTGGCAGTGATATCGATCTCTACCTGTTTACCTGTATTTTTTTCAATTGCTTCGCGGATCTCTTTTAAATACTCTTCTTTATTTAAAAATGCAACCGCCACTGTGTCTTCCAACACAATAAGCAATGTATTTCCACTTCCAAGGGATAGATGTGCCATCTTCAAATAATTACGCACCAAACCACTTAAATCGCCCAGCACCAAATTCCAATTTTTCACCAGATGCTGTATATCTTCCGGTACCGCTTTTGGCAGTTCCGGCCGCTTTCGAGCAGATGCTGCCTGCCCGGTTTCTGCTCCTGCAGCACTGACCGCATCCGAAACCCCTACAGGGAATACTCCATTCTCGATCTTTTTTTCCATATCATCGATACGCTGCAACAAACTATCCAGATCCTGATCCATTGCGGGCTTGCATAGTTTGATGATCGCGATTTCGATCAAGATCCGTTTTTGCGACGAATATTTGATCTGATTCGTAAGTTGTGAAAAGACATGGATAAAACGCATGAGCACTTCCGGACGCACCATTTTGGCTTCTTCCTTAAGGAGTTTTAAATTTTCAGAAGAGAGATCCAAAACATCTTCCATATCTTCCGCGCTCTGAACAAGTAAGAGATTACGCAA
>CAMBUC010000180.1 GCA_945871045.1 uncultured bacterium | reverse complement strand
TGTATTATCAGTTGATCGGTAGTCTTCGGAAGGCTGTCAGTGTAGATATCATCGTTTCCTTCCTGATGGAATCAGGTGTGAAAATGCTTTTGGAGGAACTGGATCATGCGCTGAACAGAGGGGCACGGATACGGATTTTAACAGGAAATTATCTTGGCATCACGCAGCCCTCAGCATTGTATCTGATCAAGCGGAAGTTAGGTGACCGGGTGGATCTTCGTTTTTACAATGAGAAAAATCGTTCGTTTCATCCAAAGTCCTACATTTTTCATTACGCGGATCACAGCGAAATATATATTGGATCATCCAACATTTCTAGAAGCGCATTGACATCGGGGATTGAGTGGAACTACAGATTCAGCAGTAACACGGATCAGAAAAATTACGATAAGTTTTTCAAGACCTTCGAAGACTTGTTTGAAAATCATTCGATTGCAATTGACGATGAGGAATTAAAAAGATATTCAAAGAACTGGCATAAACCGTCGGTATCAAAAGATCTGGAAAGGTATGATATCGAAGAAGAACCGGAAGACACAAATGTCAGGTTGCTATACGAGCCCAGAGGAGCACAGATAGAGGCACTTTGTGCGCTGGAGGACACCCGATCAGAAGGGGCAAAGAGGGCTTTAGTTCAGGCGGCCACCGGTGTCGGAAAAACCTATCTGGCTGCATTTGATTCCAAGGATTATAAGAGCGTTTTATTCGTTGCACATCGGGAAGAGATTTTGAAGCAGGCAGCAGTCTCGTTCGAAAACGTAAGAAATTCAGATGATTACGGTTTCTTTCACGGTGATCAGAAATGCACAGACAAATCGGTGATCTTTGCTTCTGTAGCCACGCTTGGAAGACAGGAATATCTGAACGAGAAGTATTTTTCCAAAGACTATTTCGATTATATCGTAATTGATGAATTTCATCACGCGGTGAATGATCAGTATAGAAGAATTGTAGATTATTTCAAACCGCAGTTTTTGCTGGGCCTGACAGCAACGCCGGAAAGAATGGACGGCAGGAATATCTATGAGATCTGTGATTACAATGTGCCTTATGAAATCTCATTAAAAGATGCAATTAACAAAGGGATGCTGGTTCCGTTCCACTACTATGGAATATATGATGATACCGATTACTCGAAACTGCATATCGTCAGAGGAAAGTATGACGAAAAAGAACTGAATGAAACTTATATCGGGAACGTACATAGACACGATCTGATTTATAAATATTATTGCAAATACGGTTCGAAGCGTGCGCTTGGTTTTTGCTGTTCCAGAGCACATGCAGAGGAAATGGCAAAAGAATTCTGCAAAAGAGGAATCCCGGCGGTGGCGGTTTACAGTAATGCGGATGGAGCCTTTTCGGAAGACAGAAGTGTGGCGATCGAGAAACTGAAAAACGGAGAGATCAAAGTGATTTTTTCGGTGGACATGTTCAATGAAGGTGTGGATATTACCTCTGTGGATATGGTCATGTTTTTACGCCCGACAGAATCTCCGATTGTATTTTTACAGCAACTTGGACGAGGCCTTAGAAAAAGTAAAGGCAAGGAGTATCTGAATGTTCTGGATTTTATAGGCAACTATGAAAAAGCCGGACGGGTAAGATTTTTGCTTACAGGTAAAACCTTGTCGGAAGCGCAGCAATATCATCCGACTGATCGATCCGCCTATCCGGATGATTGTCTGATTGACTTTGATATGAGATTGATCGATCTTTTCGCTGAGATGGATAGGAAGCAGTTGAAGGTGAAGGATCAGATCAGAAATGAATTCTACAGAGGCAAGGAACTGCTGGGAAAGCGTCCGTCCAGAATCGAACTGTTTACCTATATGGATGACGATATTTATCAGATGGCGATCAAGCATTCAAAAGAGAACCCCTTCAAGAGATATCTGGAATATCTGAAACTTTTGGGCGAACTGACATCTGACGAAGAACTTTTTTGTAAGGGAATCGGAAGAGAGTTTATCAGCCTGATAGAAAATACAAACATGTCGAAGGTATATAAAATGCCGGTGCTCATGGCATTTTATAATCATGGAAATGTGAGACTTTCGGTTTCGGAAGAAGAACTACTGGAAAGTTGGAAGGAGTTTTTCAATACCGGTACAAACTGGAAGGATTTAGATGCAGAACTCACCTACCGCGAATATCTTGAAATTTCGGACAAGGAGCATGTGAAAAAGATCCTTCAGATGCCGGTGCATTTTTTACTGGAATCCGGGAAGGGGTTCTTCGTGAAAAAAGAAGGATCTGCGCTGGCACTTCGGGAGGAATTGGTGGATGTGATCTGTGATTCGGTGTTTGCGGAGCAGATGAAGGATGTCATTGAGTATCGGGTGATGGATTACTATCAGAGGAGATATAGGGGAAGGGAATAGGATGCTGGGTTAAGGTGTACATAAGATTCCTCATAATGTGATAGTGATTTTAAGGGGCTGTAATAGTTCTATGTTGTGTTATAATTATTATTGATTATTTTATGTGCAGCCTGGAAGATACAAAGGAAAAGTGTGCTGCCTTAGATCGTCATGTTTTATGTATCAAGAGCGTGACAGATAAAAAGAAGGAGAAAAGAAATAATTATGCTTAGATTGGCAACGGTTTTCAGTGGGATAGGAGCAATAGAACATGCCCTGAAACGTATGAACATAGATAATAAAATTGTATTTGCTTGCGATAATGGAGATATCGAGATTTTAACAAAAAATGTTGGTATGAATCTTGATGAAATTGGATTAGAACTGGATAGTTTGGAAGAGATGATTGAAACTATACAGTTCAATGATGCGGTTGAAGATTTGTATAAAGATCAGTTGGCTAATATGCTTAGAGAAGCATTGGCTGAATATGCAAGTGTGCATGCTACTATACAGGAGTTGCCGGAGCATACGGATAATGTTGTTGCTGAAGTCCTCGCAAATATTCTTGCTATGGATGGAGTGAAGGCATCAAGAAGAAAAGAATACAAGAAATTTTTGGAAGAAATAGGCAAAGGCTCGGTTGAACAAGCGAGGCTGAGAGAACTTCAGATTATTCTTGAAATATCTAATGATTATAAGAAGGATAATTCGCTGGATGATTTGGGTAAAGATATGGAATATGATAGCGTCGATGGAATAGATTGGCGTAGTATATCGGCAATTGTTAAATCTTTATATGAAAGATTAGAAGAAGTGAATGGTAAGAAGATTATCCGTCGCATTCAGGATTTGTCACAGAGAACTAGTCAGCTTCACGAAAAAATAAACTATATGAAGGTTCAAAAAAAACTGGAGACTATGGGTGATGATTGGGTGGCTCGAAAGGAGTATGTTGATTCTCTTTATGCCGGACAGGAAAAGCGAAACAAAGTGAAGCAGTCATATATGGCAAATTATAAGATTGCAGAAGAGGATTATCACTGGAATGTTGCATTTTTAGACGGAAGACAGTATGCAGATCAGGTGGATTTGTTTGTAGGAGGAAGTCCGTGTCAGTCATTTTCATCCGTAGGAAAACAAAGAGGTTTAGAAGATACTAGAGGTACGCTTTTTTACGAGTATGCCCGGCTTATTGATGAAATTAAACCAAAGGTATTTATATATGAAAATGTGAGGGCTGTGACTTCTCACGATGGTGGAAAAACATGGGAGAAGATGCAGGAGGTATTCAAGGAGATTGGATATAGTTTTTCGTGGTCTGTTCTCAATGCAAAGAATTATGGGATTCCACAAAATAGAGAGAGGCTTTTTGTTGTTGGAATACGAGAGGATATAGTGGGAGAAAAAGCGTTTGAGTTTCCAACAGCGATTCCACTTGAAAAGAAGATGAAAGATTTCTTGATGGAGAATGCTCCGGGGGGATATTTCTTGCCACGTAAAGGTGTTGAATTTGTGACTATGGAGAAGAATCTGGCAAAAAGATTCACTCAGATAGATGGAGAAGTACAGCTTTGTCAAAAGAAAAATCAGCAGTTCAACTGGCATGGTGATTTTGTATTTCAGTCTGAAGAAGATGCAAAGACAAATAATATTCCTGATTTGGAAAAATACTTTCTTTCCGAAAAGGTGGAGAAATATGTGCTTGCAACCGGTACAAAGAATTTCTACAGCAAGCCAAAGACAGATTTGGATGTGGCAAGACCGTTACTTACAACTATGCATAAGATGCACCGGGCCGGGGTAGATAATTATGTGACCACAGATGGTCGGTTAAGAAAACTTACTCCTAGAGAGTGTTTAAGACTTATGGGATTTTCAGATAGTTTTAAAATAGTTGTTTCTGATACTGCCATGTATCAACAGGCCGGCAATTCTATTGTGGTTGATGTGTTAATTCACATAATGGAAGAGATCCTGAAAAGTTGTCCAGGTATTGAAGGGGAGGTGTAATAAATGGCTTTTTCACCATTTGCACGTTTTAGAAATTTTACAGTTGAAAATCTAAAGGCTTTGCTTGAAGTATATCCTGATCTGGCTGAAAAAATGAGCTGGAGTGAAGCGGGTAATCTTGTTGAAAATGTTTCTAAGGGTTATAAGAAAACTGCTTATCAGCAGGCATGTCAGTTTGGCTTGGAAGACAGGGGAAATGGTAATTTTCGTGTTCAAAAATATCTTTATACTTTTGATGATGATAATTTGCTAAAGTATATGGAGTTTTGGATGAAAACATATTTTGCACCGAATCCGTATGTTAATTCAGATGAGGAGCCAATGCTCATATTTTGCGAACTTGCGAAAGAAATCTTGGACAAGCCAGACCTTCGAATAGATTATCATTCCTGTATCGGAAAGATAAATCTCTGTTGTTCCTGCATCCGGATATCTTGCTG
>CAMBUC010000179.1 GCA_945871045.1 uncultured bacterium | reverse complement strand
CGATTGCAGAACTGAATGACAAGAAGAGAAAGATCGTGGATCATTTCGCTACACTGTCTGCGGAAACAGAAGAGTTGGCAGCATCTACAGACAGCATTCTTGGAATGGTAGAGAAGCAGGATCAGGAAACAAATAAGATCAATTCTTCCGTTGATATGTTCTGTGATAAGATGGAAAATCTCAATACAGTCGTAAGTAAGTTTAATAAAGATCTCTAAAAAAGATTCATAAAAGGGTGGGATTGCTTGTCCTGCCCTTTTTATTTTCCCGGAAGTTTTTTGGTCTGAATCACAGAAACTTTGATCTGAAATAAGATTTTTTATGAAAAAAATTGACACTATTTTATAAAGAGTATAGAATTAGTCGAGAGGATTATTTTATATTCAACATACTTATCGGTATTACGGAGAAAAAAATGAATCATTCAATTAATCTTACTGAAATCTTTATTGTAAATAGTGCCGGTGTTATCTGCCTGCTTTTTTTGTTATACTCCAGATTTACAAATAAAAAGAGAAAAAGAGTCGGTGAGCCGCTTTTACTGGCTCTGATCGGAATCACCTTCACCTGTCTGATCATGGAAATGATCGCATATTACATAGACGGCAGGTCGGGAACCTTGTATTATGTTTTACAGTATGTTTCCAACGCGACGCTGTACGCATTCGGAGCAGCGTTGGCATATATTTGGTGTTTGTACGTGGAGTTTAAGAATTATTATGTTTTGAAACGCGTTTACCGGATTGCAAAGATCCTGGCACTGCCTATGGTGGTTTTGTGGGTATTGGTGCTTTGCGATTGTTTCGGAGCAGGGCTCATTTTTTCCATTTCTTCGGATAATGTGTATCAGAGAAGCAGTTTGCAGTGGCTCTATTATCTGGTGCTCCTGTTTTATTCTGCTTTCAGCATTGCGGAAGTATATTATGCGAAGTATAAGGGAAATCAGATCAATTTCTTTCCCATCTATACGTTTTTGCTGCCGATCATGTTGGGTGTCGTTGTACAGGTGTCTACTTACGGCGTTGTTGCCATGTGGTTTTCTGTTGCCATCGCCCATTTGTTTCTTGAAATACAGTTGGAAAAAGAAGACTCTTTTGTAGATGAACTGTCCGGTCTTTATAATAGAAAATATTTGGAATTCTGTTATAGCCAGATGAGAAGCAAGAATGTTTCCCGGGTCTATGGGATCATGATGGATATCAATCTGTTTAAAAGCATTAATGATACATATGGACACACGGCGGGAGACGATGCGATCCGGACATTTAGCAGACTGCTTTCCCAATGGGCCAATATCTCTGATACGGTGATCCGTTTTGCCGGCGATGAATTTATTGTTCTTTGCTTTGATAAAGATGAATTTGAAGTGGAGTACATGATACGCGGAATAAAGAAGAATCTTCGTGCTTACAATGCTACCAGAAAAAAGCCCTATGAATTGTCGGTTTCTATGGGATATGCAAAATATTCCGATAAAAAACTGGATGAATTTCTTCATGAAATGGACGAGAAGATGTATGCGGATAAGGAAGCCTTTCGAAGGGAGCATCCGAATCTTTGCCGTAGGGGAGTGCGAGTATAGATCGCACTCCTTATTTGTTGCCATACATACGTAGGGAACTGCCGGTGGCAGGTCCTGTAGGTGTGGTGTACCCTTTGGCGTTCTTGAACGATTACACGAGAGGAGAAGGTATGTTATCAGTACAGAAGAGTAAATGGGTCGTGAAATTGCTGCTGCCGGTTTTCGTTGCGGTGTTGTCATTGTTTGTGTTGTCAGAAAAGATTCCTCAGACACAGTTTGTGCAGACTTCGTTGGAGAGTGTGGAAAAAAGTCAGACCACGGTTATGGAATTTGCGGGAGCGACACTGGCTACCTCCATTGCCATTTCCGCTTTGCCGGATGATTTTGCCAGTCCTCTGGCGGAATCTTTGGCAGATATGAACAAGTACTTTATTTTTATTCTGATGGTACTTTTTGTTGAAAGGTTGATCTTAAAGCAAGGGATCAGACTGGCCTTTGCTCTGATCATTCCCATCGGCTGTATCCTTTATGCAATTGGTTATGCGGTCAAAAAAGACTTTTTTGTCAGTTTCGGAAAGAAAATCGGTATTCTTGGTCTGGCTGTTTTTTTGGTGATCCCATGCAGTACGCATATCACGGAGTGTGTCGCCGATGAATATCTGGCGTATGTGGATGAGACCATCAGTGATACGAAAACCGGATCGGATACGATCAATGAGGTCATGTCCAATGAGGGCTCCGATCAGACAATCTTTGAAAAACTGTCCGGTGCATTTCAGACAGCGATCCAAGGGGTCAAAGATTTGCTGGCATATTTTAACAATATGATCAAAAAATGCATCAATTCGATCGCCATCATGATCGTCACAAACTTTGTTTTGCCGCTGATCAATCTTTTTTTCTTCAAATGGCTTTTGGGGGAACTCTTCCAAATACAGTTCTCCAAACCGGATTTTACGAAATATACAAGAAAAATGAATGCAGCAGTTGGCAGTATCGTGGACAAAGGATCTACAGATGAGGAATAAAAATATGAAGAAACGGATATGGAATGGTTTATGTATTGTCTTGGCGGCTGCGATCGTGATCCTTACCTTTTGGGGGCTCTTTCATAAGAAGGAGCAAGGGTCGGATGGTTTTTCCGATGGTCTGGAAAAACTGGAGGCAGATACCATTTATTTAACAGACAGCAGAATGGAAGCGAGTTTCTCGGATGTCATTTTGTCAAATCAGAATGAAACGAGAAAACTGATCGTCAGCGAGCAGGAAGGAACGGTATCCACGATGCTGACAAGCAGGCTGATCCAGCAGATCGACTTTGATTTTATGAAGAAGACCCAGACGGTTTCTTATACCGGTAAAGGATATTTTGTGGTGGATCTGAGCCATCTGACCAAGGACCGGATCATCGAAGACAAGGAAAACAAAACCCTGCGGATCATGATCGATCATGCGTATCTGGAAACGGTGGACATCAATCCGGATGATATCATCATTGACGAAGTGAAAGAAAGTCTGCTGGCAAGGGGAAAAATGAAACTTACCGTGGCAGAATATAACGAAATAGAAAAGCAGCTCAGACAGAGACTGGAAACCCAGTTCAATACGCCAAAGAATGCGCAGGAAGCAGATGACATTGCGCTTCGGATGGTGAAGGAACTGTATGAACCTGTGATCAAAGCCATTGACCCGAGGTATCAGGTAGTTGTGTCGTTCTAAACTATTTTAAAGGAGAATAGATATGAAAAAAATTCTTTGCCTGTTAGTAACTGTGGTTCTGACGGTCACCCTGTTGATCGGCTGTGGAGCCCCGGCTTCCGGCACGAAAACAACTGATGACGAAAGCAAAAAAGAACGAGTGACGGTTGCGTTGTGGGGAACACAGCTGCTGGAGAATTATGCCCAGTATCTGTGCGATACCTTTCCGGAAGTGGAATTTGAATTTGTCCTTGCGACCAATTCTACGGATTACTACCGTTATCGTAACGACCACGACGATCTTCCGGACATTCTGACCGTGCGTCGTTTTTCACTGAAGGATGCCGTGCTGATCAAGGACCTTTTGTATGACCTGTGTGATACGGATCTGGCATCCACATTTTACGGAACCTATCTGGATAACTATACTTATGACGACGGCACCATCAACTGGCTGCCGGCCTGCGCGGATGTGGACAGCATTATTATCAATGAGACGCTGTTTGAGGAACACAACATCCCCATTCCCACGGATTATGATTCCTTTATCGCGGCATGTGAGGCTTTTGCGGAGTTAGGTATTCAGGGATTTTCTTCCGATTTTGGTTCGGATTATACCTGTATGGAAGTGCTGCAGGGATTTTCCATCTCCCAGCTGTTGTCTATGGAAGGCCGGGAGTGGCGCCAGAAGTACGAGAGCGGTGCTACGAATCAGCTGTCCGAAGAGGTATGGATGCCTGTCTTTGAAAAGTTTTTTGATATGAAGGAAAAGACCGGTCTTGGCGAAGCCGAAACAAAGATGACCAATCTGAATCCCAAGGAATTGTATACGACCGGTGAACTGGCTATGTACCGGGGCACAGGAACGGATGTGATCGCTTTCCCGGGACGGGAGGGAGACAGATCGATCCTGATGCCGTATTTTGGTGATACGGAGAAAGACAACTGGTATCTGACCTATCCTTCCTTCCACGTGGCTGCCAGCAAAAAGGCGATGGAAGATCCTGAGAGGGAAGAACTGCTTCTTAAGATCATGACAGCCATGCTGAATCAGGAAGGTCAGAGTTGTATTACATACGGAAAGAATATGATCCCCTACAACAAGGATGTAAATCTGGAACTGCTGCCTGAATTGGATGACCTGAAGCCTTATATCGACCAGAACAAGATGTATATCCGTCTGGCTTCCGGTGATATGTTCAGCATCTCCCAGAATGTCGTGCAGCGCATCCTGTTGAGAGAATTGAACACACCGCAAGAGGCGTTTGATGCCTTTAATGCTTTGATGGTCGAGAGAGCGCCGGCGGATGAAGCGGTGGCGCATATTGATACTGCCTATTCTAATGAGTTTACGGCAGAACATGGCAATCTGGCGGCGTCTGCTATTTACAATACCGTGCGCCAGGAAGCAGGCGTTGATATGGTGTTTGGACAGTCATGCTATATCAGTAGTGATGTTTATGAGGGAGATTATACACAGAAAGATCTGGGCTATCTCATCAATAACGATGTAGGCAAACCGGTAATCGCCAACCTGACCGGCGCGCAGTTACAACATCTTGTGGAATATACCCTTGCTTTAAAGGGCAACAGAGGCGCTGTCTGCAACGACAGCACA
>CAMBUC010000178.1 GCA_945871045.1 uncultured bacterium | reverse complement strand
GCCTTATAACGCATATATGTATAAGGAGTAGGAATATTTGTACGGATGTAAGCGATGGGATTTGCCTTGGTAGACAGAGAATCTGTCGTTGCCGCTGTTGTTAACTTTGCGAGTGCTCCGATATCACCGGCATGGAGTTCTTTTACTTCCTCTGCCTTTCCACCGCACATTACATATAATTTACCGATCTTTCCTTCCACGTCCTTATGATAGTTATACATCAGATCATCCGTCTTGATCACACCGGAATTTACCTTAATCAGCGAATATTTTCCGATAAAAGGATCAACGATGGTCTTAAATACATACGCAGACTTCGGTTTTGCAAAATCATAGTCTGCCTGGAATACTTCATTGGTCTTCGCATTGATACCTGCACAACTGCGCTTGTCCGGGCTGGGGAAGTATTTTACGATATCAACCATTAATGTATACATACCACGGGCAAGAACATTTGATCCCATCAGTACAGGAACAACACTTCCCTCTGCTACATTTACACGAAGTGCCTGACGAATCTCATCATCCGAGAACTCCTCGCCGCCAAAGTAGCGATCCATAAACTCTTCACTGGTCTCAGCAACAGACTCCATGAGTGCCTCACGGCAGATCTCAAGATTTGCCTTTGAGTAATCAGGAATCTCACACTTCTCAACCGTTCCATCAGCTTTCCAACGCTTTGCACGCTGCTGGATCACATTTACATAACCAACAAACTCCTCGTTCTCACGGATCGGCAGATGGAAGGGAGCGATCTTCTTTCCATATAATTCCTGCAGATCTTCCACTACCTGACGGTAACTTGCATTATCTATATCCATATCGGTAACAAAAAACATACGGGGCAATTTATATTTTTCGCAGATGTCCCATGCTTTCTTTGTACCTACTTCAATTCCAGCCTTACCGGAAACAACGATGATCGCTGCATCAGCCACAGCTGCTGCTTCCTCAACTTCTCCAACAAAATCAAAGAATCCGGGTGTATCTAACACATTGATCTTACTTCCTTCCCATTCAATGGGAACTACAGATGTACTAATAGAAAATGAGCGCTTGATCTCTTCTTTATCAAAATCACTAATGGTATTGCCTTCACTGACTTTACCCATTCTGGTGGTCTGTCCAGCCAGATAAGCCATTGCTTCTACCAGGCTGGTTTTACCCGCCCCTCCATGTCCTAAAAGGACAACATTACGAATCTTTTCAGTTGTATAAACGTTCATATATGATACCCTCCTAAATCATTCCTTGTCCGGGCAATTTTCCCCCTATGCCGGACAGGAATTTTTGATATATGTATATTCTACTAAAACATCTAAAAAAAAACAACTATTTTATTCACATTTCACAAATTAATAAGTGTCGACTTTTCCACTTTAACGTGCAGATGTTTTGTGCTATAATGGAACTATCTTTAAGCAAAGGAGACTTTTTCATAATGTCTTTTGAAAAAATTGGATTTATCGGGCTGGGACTGATCGGCGGATCTATCGCAAAAACGCTCAAACGTCTCTATCCCGAAAAGAAATTATATGCAACTTCCGGCCATTTGTCCACGATTACAGAAGCCTATGAGGATCACACGATCGAAAATGACAGGCTGCTTTCTCTGGCAGAGATTGGTTCCTGTGATCTCATCTTTCTATGCACGCCGGTAAAACAAAATATCTCTTATTTAGAACAATTAAAACCGGTGTTAAAAGAAGGCGCAATCATCACCGATGTAGGAAGCGTGAAATCAGATATTCATGAAGCAGCCCTTAGGCTTGGCATGGAACATTGTTTTATCGGCGGTCATCCCATGACCGGCTCCGAAAAGACCGGATATGCCAATGCAACCGCTTATCTGCTGGAAAATGCCTATTATATCATTACACCCACTTCGCAAAATCCAAAGGACAAAGTCGAAGAATTCACGAAACTGATCTGTTCTCTGGGCTCCATCACGATGGTGCTGGATTACAAGACCCACGATCATGCCACTGCAACGATCAGCCATCTGCCCCATATCGTTGCAGCCAGTCTGGTCAATCTGGTTCAGAACCTTGATGATGAACAGGAAACAATGAAAACCATCGCTGCAGGAGGTTTTAAAGATATTACACGTATCGCATCCTCTTCCGCTGTTATGTGGGAAAGTATCTGCTTATCCAACCGGGATCAGATCTTAGAGATCATCGACAGTTTTTGTGAACAGATCGCATCCGTTCGTGAAAAAGTCGCATCCTCCGATGGGCCTTCGATCCACGGATTTTTTCAGTCGGCAAAAGACTACCGCGACTCTATCACCATCAGCAAATCCGGTCCCATCAAAAAAGTATTTGAATTGTATTGTGACCTGATCGATGAAGCCGGAGGAATTGCGACCATCGCAACCATTCTTGCCAGCAATAACCTGAGCATTAAAAATATCGGCATCATTCATAACCGTGAATTTGAAGAAGGCGTTCTTCATTTAGAGATGTATGATGCGGATTCTTTGCAGAAAGCCGTTGAACTGCTTCGCAAATATCATTATACCGTATACGAGCGTTAAACAGATGTTTGCTGCGTATGGCTTTCCTACATGATTTATCAGTAACTGAAAGGAACTTATCAACATGAATATAAATCTTACAAAATCTGCCGGGCTTCACGGAGAACTTACCATCCCCGGCGATAAATCCATCTCTCATCGCGCCATCATGTTTGGCGCCCTCTCCGAAGGCACCACTGAGATCACCAATTTTTTGCAAGGCGCTGACTGCCTGTCCACCATTTCCTGTTTTCAGGCAATGGGGGTAGAAATAGAAAATATGATCGATCGGGTACGCATCCACGGAGCAGGCCTTCACGGATTGAAAACCCCTCAGCAGATGCTGGATGTGGGAAACAGCGGAACGACCACGCGTCTCATCAGCGGCATTCTGGCCGGACAGGCTTTTACATCCACATTAAATGGCGATGCATCCATACAGAAGCGCCCCATGAAGCGTATTATCGACCCACTCACACAGATGGGCGCGGATATCCGCAGCATCCATGACAATGGCTGCGCCCCGCTGGAGATCCACGGCGGTCATCTTCACGGAATCCATTACCAGTCTCCCGTGGCATCTGCCCAGGTTAAATCCTGTGTGCTTCTGGCCGGTCTGTATGCAGACGGAACCACCGCAGTGACAGAACCGGTGCTCTCACGCAATCATACGGAACTTATGCTCTCCGGATTTGGCGCAACTGTTACATCCATCGGAACGACTGCAACTATCGAACCGGAACCAAGACTAATCGGACAGAAAATCGCGGTTCCCGGCGATATTTCCTCTGCCGCTTACTGGATTGCAGCCGCACTTGCAGTTCCAAATTCAGAACTCGTTTTAAAAAATGTCGGTATCAATCCTACCCGGGATGGCATATTACGTGTTGTGGAGGCTATGGGAGCAGATATTACCCGGGAAAATGTTCATACGGTCTCCGGAGAACTGGTCTGCGACCTGATCGTCAGAAGCAGCAGCCTGCACGGTACGACTGTTTCTGGGGAACTGATCCCCACACTCATCGATGAAATCCCTGTGATCGCTGTTCTTTCATGTTTTGCAGAGGGTGAAACGATCATCAAAGACGCTCAGGAACTAAAAGTGAAAGAATCCAACCGGATCGATACAGTGGTAGAAGGTCTTCTGGCAATGGGCGCCGATGCAACTGCTACGGACGATGGAATGATCATCCGCGGCAAAAAGACACTGCATGGCGCCACCATCGATTCACATCTGGATCACCGCATCGCCATGTCCTTTGCTGTTGCAGGCCTTTTGTGCGATACCCCAACCACGATCCTGAACGCCGACAGCGTGGTGATCTCCTATCCGGACTTTTACGAATCGCTGAAACAGATATCAATATAATAATAGTAATAAAAAAGTTCCACGAAGAAAACTCTTCATGGAACTTTTTTCTCATCCTATTCCTCGGGATTTAACATACTGTAGATATTGATCTTTAACGCATCGGAACTGGTGAGACCAACGAAGGTAGCACCACAATGATACATATTCTCTCCAATCTCTTCGCAGCGAACAATACGGATCACTGACTGGATCGTTTCCTTTGTCCAGATCGTAATCCTGGTATCATAAAGAGCACCGTTTTCAAGGGGCTGCGCTGTATGAAAACCCATACCTGCACTCGACAGATCGGTTACATTCACGCGGATCATTTTTAAGGTTGTGATATCATTCTGATCCAAACGCTCCAATTCAATTGAAACCTCAAGATCCAGACGCCTGTCCCTTCTTTTTTCTTCCATGTACGTTTACCTCTCCTTTACATTGAGTTATTTTCTCTATCATAGCACACTCCCACTTTTCTGCCTAGCAAAAATTTGAAAAGAATGCACTTTGCGCATTCTTTTGTCGTATAGGATACGAAATTTCTATACGATGAAAAAGCCGGAAGGAATCCTCCCTCCGGCTAACCTACGATTTACTGTATGAACATCGCATCACCAAAACTGAAAAAGCGGTACCGTTCTTTCACCGCCTCGGCATAGGCATTCATGATATTGTCCCTGCCCGCAAGCGCACTCACAAGCATAACCAATGTGGACTCCGGCAGATGAAAGTTTGTGATCAGTGCATCGATCACCTTAAAATCATAACCCGGATAGATAAAAATATCCGTCCAGCCGTTTTTGGCAGAAAGTGTTCCGTCAACTGACGAAGCAGATTCCAGCGTCCGACAACTGGTGGTTCCAACAGCGATCACACGGCCACCGCCCTGCTTTGTCTCATTGATGATCCTTGCCGCCTCCTCTGTCACCTCATAATACTCGGAATGCATGTGATGATCCTGCACATTTTCCAC
>CAMBUC010000177.1 GCA_945871045.1 uncultured bacterium | reverse complement strand
TCAAGTGGTTTGAATGGAGGACTGGAAAAGATATGGGAAAAAAGATTGGCTTTATTGGATGCGGTAATATGGGTGGTGCGATGATGCAGGGGATCCTTGATTCCGGCATGTGTCTGCCGCAGGAAATGATCACCTCTGATCAGTCGGAAGCAGTGCTTGCGTCACGGAAGGAAGCGCTTGGGGTGCAGACGACAACAGATAATCAGGCAGTGACAGCCTTTGCGGATATTGTGTTCTTATCCGTAAAACCACAGTTTTATGAGCCGGTGATCGCAGAGATCAAAGATACGGTAAAGGAACAGCAGATCATTGTGACGATCGCACCCGGAAAGACGCTGGCCTGGCTGAGAGAACAGTTTGGAAAAGAAGTAAAGATCATCCGCACGATGCCGAACACCCCTGCCATGGTGAAAGCGGGAATGATGGGCATGTGTGCAAATGAGCAGGTGACGGAGGATGAAATGTCCCTTGTCAGAGAGATCTGCGGCGGCTTTTCGGAGACAGAGGTCATTCCGGAGCACCTGATGGATGTGGTGACCGCTGTCAGTGGCAGTTCACCGGCATATGTGTTCCTGTTTATAGAAGCGATGGCAGATGCGGCGGTTGCAGGTGGAATGCCCCGGATGCAGGCATATAAGTTTGCTGCCCAGGCAGTTATGGGCAGTGCAAAGATGGTTCTGGAGACTGGAAAACATCCGGGCGAACTGAAAGATATGGTCTGCTCTCCGGCGGGAACCACCATTCAGGCGGTGCGTGTGCTGGAAGAAAAGGGAATGCGCAGCGCCGTTATGGAAGCCATGATGAAATGTCTTGATATTTCCCGAAAGATGTGATTGACACCAACACAAAACAAATATACAATAGAAGAAAAACCACACAAAACCACATGAAGGATACATATGGAGGATAGATGGAACGGGATTATTTAAGTGTAAAAGGAAGGATTTTTGATATCCAGCGTTACAGCATTCACGATGGCCCGGGCATCCGGACGATCATTTTTTTAAAGGGATGCGTCCTGCGGTGTAAATGGTGCTGCAACCCGGAATCCCAGCGTTATGAGATCGAAACCATGGAGCGCGGGGGCGAACTGGTGACTTACGGAAGGGATGTGACCGTTGGGGAATTGTTGGACGAGGTGGAGAAAGACCGGATGTATTATCGCAAAAGTGGTGGTGGCGTGACCTTGTCCGGCGGAGAGTCACTTTGCCAGCCGGAGTTCGGTTCGGCGCTGCTTCGCGGGCTGCATGCGCGCGGCATCCACACGGCGATGGAATCTACGGGATGTGCCGAGTTTTCAACGATTGAGCGCTATCTGCAAAATCTGGATCTGTATCTGATGGATATCAAACATATGGAGCCGGACAAGCACAAGGAATTTACCGGCAGATCCAATGAATTGATCCTTGAAAATGCAAAGAAGATCGCCGTCAGCGGATATGATACAAAACTGATCATCCGTGTGCCGGTGATCCCTACATTTAATGCAACACCTTTGGAGATCCGGGCGATCGCACAGTATGCGGCATCCCTTCCGGGGGTAAAAGAATTACACCTGCTTCCCTACCATCAGTTCGGAAAAGATAAGTATACCGGCCTGCACAGACCCTATCCCATGGGGGATGCAGAGCCCCCGTCTCCGCAGTTGATGCAGGAATTGTTGGAAGAAGTGAGAAGAGCAGGGCTGAAAGGACAGATTGGTGGTTGAAACCACAAAAACTCAAAAGAAACAACAAAAATCCACAAAAAGCGACAGATTTTTGTTGACGTGGTACATGGATTGTAATATAATTAATGCATCACCGAGTACATGGAATTATGAACCATAAGAAAAACAAAAATAAAGGAGGATCATTATGGTATCAGAATACGAAATCAAAAAACAAATGTGTGACATCGGAAAGAGAATCTACGACAGAAACATGGTTGCTGCAAACGACGGTAACATCTCTGTTCGAATCAGCGAGAACGAGGTTCTCTGTACTCCGACAGGTGTGTCTAAAGGATTTATGACACCTGAGTTTATCTGTAAAGTAGATTTAAAGGGAAATGTGATTCAGGCAAATCCCGGATACAAGCCTTCTTCAGAGATCAAGATGCATTTAAGAGTTTATGAGGAGCGCCCGGATGTAAAATCTGTTGTACATGCACATCCCGTATATGCAACATCATTCGCTATTGCAGGTATTCCTCTGACACAGCCCATCATGCCTGAGGCAGTTATCGCTTTAGGATGTGTTCCGATCGCTAAGTACGGAAGACCTTCTACCATGGAGATTCCTGATGCAGTATCTGAGTACGTTCAGTATTTCGATGCGGTATTATTAGAGAACCACGGCGCATTGACATACTCTGATTCTTTACTGAATGCTTACATGAAGATGGAGTCTGTAGAGTTCTACGCTCAGTTATTATATCAGTCAAGATTACTCGGCGGCCCGAAGGAGTTCAGCCCTCAGCAGGTAGAAGAGTTATATGCACTTCGTCGTAACTATGGTTTACATGGACGTCATCCTGCAGATCTTTGCCCGAATACAAAAGAAGGCAAGCCCAGCTGCCATAACTGCGGTGGAAATTGCGGCGGTCATGGAACAGCCACTCCTGCACAGAGCGAGTTAGTAGCTGATATCACAAAGAAAGTAATGGCTCAGTTAGGATTGAAATAGTTCATGAATGAACAGGAATTAGCGAAGATCGTTGAATCCGTGATGCAATCGGTCGGTGGTCGTGGACAGGCTTCACTTCCTTATCAGGATGTGACGCTTGACATGGCAAAACAACTGATCGCGGCAGTGGAGCAGAGAGCAGCGCAGATGGGTGTGAATGCAGTCATCGCCGTAGCCAACAGAGGAGCCAATCCGGTAGCTGTTCACTGCATGGACAATGCATTTATTGCCAGTTATGATATCGCTTTGAACAAAGCATATACATGCGCGGCATTGAAAATGCCTACGACACAGTTGAAGGGTCTCAGCCAGCCCGGCGGAGATCTCTACGGGATCCAGCACACCAATAACGGCCGGATCGTTATTTTTGGCGGCGGTATTCCCATTGTCGTAAATGGGCAGTGCATTGGCGGCCTTGGCGTCAGCGGAGGCAGCGAAGCGCAGGATACGGAACTTGCCGAGTTCGCGAAAACGATCATTCAGAATATGTGAAGGAGGAAAGCCGAAAATGGCAGTAAGCGAGGCACAATTACAGGCGATCGTGTCAGCGGTTGTCGCTCAGATGAAGTCTGAAGAGACAGCGCCCAAGGCACAGCTTGGTATTTTTAATGACATGAATACTGCTATTGCCGCAGCAAAGGATGCACAGAAGATCATGCAGCGTATGCCGATGGATATGAGAGAAAAGATCATCTCCAAGATCCGTCAGTTGACAAAAGAGAACGCTGAGATCCTTGCAAAGATGGCAGTAGAAGAGACCGGAATGGGTAATGTAGGAGATAAGATCTTAAAGCATCAACTCCTTGCAGAGAAGACACCCGGAACCGAAGATATTACAACAACCGCATGGTCCGGTGACCGCGGTTTGACTTTGATTGAGATGGGACCTTTTGGTGTGATCGGAGCAATCTGCCCGTGTACCAATCCTTCCGAGACGGTATTGTGTAATGCCATCGGAATGTTAGCAGGCGGAAATACGGTTGTATTCTGTCCCCATCCTCAGGCGATCAAGACTTCCTTATATGCAGTAGACCTGATCAATCAGGCATCTATCTCCGCCGGTGGTCCTTGCAATGTTGCAGTTGCACTTGCAAATCCTACCATGGAGTCAAGCAATATCATGATGAAGCATCCTGATATCCCCCTCATCGCAGCGACCGGTGGCCCGGGCGTTGTAACCGCAGTTCTTTCTTCCGGAAAGAGAGGTATCGGTGCCGGAGCAGGAAATCCTCCTGCATTGGTAGATGAGACTGCTGATATCCGCAAGGCAGCAAGAGATATCGTCAATGGATGTACGTTCGACAACAACCTTCCCTGCATTGCAGAGAAAGAAGTTGTATGTGTAGACAGTGTCTGCGATGAACTGATCCACTGGATGCTGGAGGAGAATGACTGCTACATGGCATCTCCGGAAGAGCAGCAGAAACTGATCGACACGGTTCTTGCAGGCGGCAGATTAAATCGTAAGTGTGTAGGAAGAAGCGCAAGAGCCATTCTTTCTATGATCGGAGTAAATGCACCTGAGAATATCCGCTGCATCATCTTCGAGGGTGAGAAAGAGCACAAACTGATCGCAGAAGAGTTAATGATGCCGATTCTTGGTATCGTTCGTGCAAAGGATATTGATGACGCCATTGAGAAAGCCGTTTGGTTAGAGCATGGCTGCCGTCATTCCGCACATATGCATTCAAAGAATGTAGAGAACCTGACCCGTTTCGGACAGGCTATCGATACAGCGATCTTTGTCAAGAACGCCCCCAGTTATGCAGCGCTTGGATTCGGTGGAGAAGGATTCTGTACCTTCACGATCGCATCCCGTACCGGTGAGGGACTTACATCTGCAAGCACCTTCACAAAGAGACGCCGCTGTGTAATGAGCGACAGTTTATGTATTCGTTAACAGGAGGACAAACAAGTGGCAGTAAGTGAAAGAGATATAGAAGCCATCGTTAAATCGGTATTAGATGGCATGAGAGACCCCAGCGCTCTCGCAAGCAGCCCTGCTGCTTCAAGTGCATCAGGCAGCATCCCCAAAACAGCACATGTTGCTATGCTGACCGATTTAAAGCACTTTGATATCAAAGAGTTCCCGATCCCTGAGATTGGCGACGATGATATCCTTGTAAAAGTTGAGGGTTGTGGCGTTTGTGGAACAGACGCACACGAGTACAAGGTAGATCCCTTCGGACTCATCCCCGTTGCATT
>CAMBUC010000176.1 GCA_945871045.1 uncultured bacterium | reverse complement strand
ATGAGTAAGCACATGCTCATAGGAGATCATGCAGAAATCGTGTCCTTTATGATTGCAGGTATACTCCACGAAACATTCATCCACGATCCATTCCATGTCATCTTTGGTCAGAGTCTCTTTTAAGGAAACATCCAGATCATCCGTTGTTTCGATCTGCATCTTCCAATTCAGATGTCCACGTTTTGTTTCTTTCATCAATTCATCCAGATGATTGGCTAATCCCTTGGCATTCATGCAAAAACCTCCTAAAAAATACGATAATGCAAAAATAACTATCCCAGACCGAAGTCCGGAATAGTTAATGAAAAGCTGGAAATCGGACTTGAACCGACGACCTACTGATTACGAATCAGTTGCGCTACCGACTGCGCCATTCCAGCTTGTGTATGTGACTCACACATCACTTCTAGAATTATAACGATTGTTTTGAAAATTTGCAACACTTTTTTAATGAAAATGTTGTGTTTGTGAAAAATAATTGTTACAATAGGGGTAACGAGTTAGGAAAGGATTGAAAATATGAGTGAAGAAAAAAATCATTCACCGGAGAACTCCGGGATAGAAGAGATCCGGGAATTTGTCGTCTCCTCGGCGAAGACCCGTCAGGAGCGTAAAAAGGCTGAGCAGGTGAGTGTCAGTGCAGTTGCGGGCTGGAGTAAAGAAAAGAAGAGTGCAGCCGTGTTGGCATTATTTGTTTTGATCGCCCTTGCCTATGTGCTTGTCGGTATTTTTGCTTGTAAAGTAAATCCGGTCGTCGTCTGTGTGGTTCTTTTGATCCAGGTGTCAATTGGTGTGTTGTTAGATCAGAACCCGGTGTGGCTGCATGCGTGTGTTGTGCTGGCAAGTGTGGTCGCCGGAGTCTGGGTGAGTCAGACGCTGCTGATGGTGGCAGCGGTCATCGTGTATATTGCAGCGATCGTTGCGCTGGAGATGCTACAGCGCATGGGAATGCTGAAGAGAGTATAGGAGGGTGTTATGGCAGATAATTACAAAGGATTAGCAATCGGAATTTTTGAGATCGACAGTCTGTGTGTAGCGTATGTGGCATTGGATGCGGCTGCAAAGGCTGCTGCGGTGCAGATCCAGAGCGTGGAAAGAAACCGTTTAAAAAGTGGTGCTTGTGTGAAGATGCGTGGAAGCATATCAGATGTGGAGGCCGCCATGGACGCAGCCATCGCGGCAGGAGAAAAGCACGGCACTGTGACCGCACATCATGTGATCGCAGCACCGGCAGAAGACACAGAGATCGCAATGTCAATGACGATTTACAAATAGGAAGCGAGGATACTTATTATGGCATACGGAGCCTTTGGATTAGTGGAAGTATTAGGAAGTGCAAATGCGGTACTGGTCGTAGATCAGATGCTGAAAACATCAGAAGTAGAGTTTCGTTCATGGGATACCAAATGTGGTGGACATGCTACCGTTTTTATGAGTGGCGACGTGGCAGCGGTAACTGCAGCCGTACAGCGTGTCAGCGAAGCGCCATTGTGTGATGTCATTGCATCGGCGGTCATTTCCAATCCCTCCGGTGAGACCATACGTCTGGTAGAAGAAAGCGCTGTGCGTAATGGATTTGCACCGAAGGCAGCAGAGACAAAAACAGTGAAAAAAGTAAAAGCAGAAGAAAAAGTGAACACGGAAGAGACAGCAGAAAAATAAACGTGTTTGTGCAGAATGGATAGAAATAAAAAGATCACCCCTGTTTGAGGAAAGCAGGGGTGATCTTTTATCGTGTACAAAGTGATTTTTTATTTCATATCTGAGGCAAACTGTTTGATCTGTCCCGAAAGTAAAAACAGGGCGATCAGGTTTGGAACCACCATAAAGCCGTTAAAGGTCTCAGCGATATCCCAAAGCAGTCCGAGATTCAGCGTTGCTCCGATAATGGAAACGAAGGAATATACAACAAAGAAGGGACGGACACATTTTTCTCCGCCTAAAAATTCAATGCATCGGGAGCCGTACAGTCCCCATCCGATGATCGTACTAAAAGCAAAACAGCACATGGCAACTGCGGTGAAAACAGAGACCCAACTGCCGTAGGTGGCTGTAAAACCGGAGATCGTTAATTCGGCACCGGCTGCCTGACCATAGGAGATACCGGGAGCAGCCAGCAGGATGACCAGTCCGGTTAACGTACAGATGACGATCGTATCCATAAACACTTCAAAGATGCCAAACATTCCCTGATGGACCGCATTGTCGGTATCTGCACATGCATGTGCAATGGATCCGGTACCAAGACCTGCCTCATTGGAAAAAATACCTCTTGAAATACCTTTTTTCATACATAGAAACATCGATCCCACAGCACCGCCGGTTACCGCTTTGGGAGAGAAGGCACCAGAGAAAACTGAAGCCAGAACTCCGGGAACCGACTTGATATTCAGGAGGATCACACCGCAGGCCAGGATGACATATAAAACAGCCATAAAAGGAACCAATCGTTCGGATACCTGACCGATCCGTTTGATGCCGCCTAAAAGGACCATAGCGACCAATGCGGCGATGAAAATACCAAAGATCAGATTAGATGTAAAGTTATTGGTGCTGTCAATGATATGATAATTTTTCAGTGCGGAATTAATGGATGTAACAATGGTATTTACCTGTGTTGCATTTCCGGTACCAAAAACGGTAAGAACACCAAAGATCGCGTAAAGTACTGCGAGAAAATACCAGTTTTTGGACAATCCGTTTTTGATGTAGTACATCGGTCCGCCAACGTATTCCCCGTTGGAATTCTTTTCACGGAAATGAATGGCAAGTGTTACCTCTGCAAATTTGGTACACATACCCAGAAACGCAGAGCACCACATCCAAAAGATCGCGCCGGGACCGCCAAGGGCAATGGCGCCTGCTACACCGGCAATGTTACCGGTTCCCACCGTTCCGGCAAGCGCCGTGCAGACAGCCTGAAAGGGACTCATAGAACCGTCTTTTGCCTGCTTGCGGTCGAATATTTTCCCCAGCGTGTTTTTCATGGCAAGGCCAAATTTTCGAACTTGAACGAAATTTGTTTTGACGGAAAGCAAAAGGCCGACGCCGATGATGCAGACCATGGCGGGTACGCCCCAGATGAATGCGTTTACAACTGCATTGATACTTGCGATTTTTTCTAACATGTCTTTTCACCTTTTGTATGATATTTGAATCACTTTGTTGCGTTGCAACATTGAAATCCTTGTACATTATTGCATAAAAGGCTGCCCTTTGACAAGCATTGATTTCTGGCGTCGAGGTTATGATTCCCTCACAAACCGCTTCTCCAGCCGGCCTAAGAGAAAATAGAGCAGCATGGCGATCACGCAGAGGATCAGGATGGAAAGGATGACCCAGTCCAGTTTGAATACCTGACTGCCGTAGATGATCATATAGCCAAGTCCCTGTTTCGAACCGATAAATTCACCGATGATGACTCCCACCAGACAAAGCCCGATGTTTACTTTCATAATGGAAAACAGATTCGGGATGTTTGCCGGTAACACAACCTTAAACAGAACATGTGCCGTGTTTCCGTGCAGGGCGCGGATCAGTTTGATCTTATCCGGAGAGGTTTCTGTAAATCCGGTGTATAGGTTTAGGATGGAGCCGAAGATTGCCACGGACATTCCGGTCAAAATGATCGTTTTATAGTTGGCGCCAAGCCAGACGATCAAAAGCGGTGCCAGAGCAGATTTTGGCAGGCTGTTTAAAACCACAAGGTAAGGTTCCAGTATGCGGGAAAGTGGTTTGTTCAGCCAAAGCAGTATGGTGAGGAGCAATGTGACAAGAATCACAAGTGCAAAACTGATCAGTGTTTCAAAAAGCGTGATCGCTATATGGCCATACAGATCTCCATTTTCCAGCAGCCTTTTTGCGCAGAGAAACAGTTTGGAGGGACTGCTGAAAATAAAAGAATCGATCCAGCCAAGGGAAGATGCAGTTTCCCAAAGGCAAAGAAAACCGATCAGGATCGTGTATTGCAGCAGATGTATGAGCCGCTTCGTATGTTTTTGTTTTTTTACAAATAGTTCCTGAGCAGATAACCGATTACGGGACAATGTTGTTCATCTCCTTCCACAGTTCACTAAAATATTTCTTAAATGTATCGGTTTCCCGGCGTTGGAGCGAACTGAGCGAGGGGTCGAACGCCAGGGACAGTGTGCGTACGATCGTTCCGGGTCTTGCAGACAGGACGATGATCCGATCCCCCATGCTGATGGCTTCCGACAGATCATGGGTGACAAGAATCGCAGATTTTTCTTCTTTCCGGATGATACTTCCGATATCATCTGCCACATTCAGCCGGGTCTGATAATCCAAAGCAGAGAATGGCTCATCAAGGAGCAGAAGATCCGGTTTGGTCACAAGGGTACGGATGAGGGCGGTGCGCTGCCGCATACCGCCGGAAAGTTCATTTGGGTGTTTTTTGCGGAATTCATATAAGCCGTATTTTTCCAGCAGTTCCATGGCGTAAGCGTGGGTCTCTGGTGTCAGTTTGTGCTGGATCTCAAGACCCAGAAGGATGTTTTTTTCGATGGTGCGCCATCCAAACAGGTGATCTTTCTGCAGCATATATCCGATGGTGTTCCGGTCACCGTCAATCTCGCCATGCTCTGGCCGGATGAGCCCAAAAATGAGATCCAGAAGCGTGGATTTTCCGCATCCGCTGGGGCCGACGATGACAAGGAATTCTTTTTCACCGACGCTGAAGGTGATATTTTCGAGGGCAGGAACTTCTCCATCCATGGAGTGATAGGCGTAGCACACCTGCCGAAATTCCAATATATTTTTCATGACTTTACACATTCTCCATATCATATATACCTATATATTATGTAGTTTCGGAGGGACGGTTCTTCTGCCACGGGGAGCGTCCATTGCCACGGGGAGCGCTCATTGTCTCGCCCGTTGCTCGTTCCACGAGAAGC
>CAMBUC010000175.1 GCA_945871045.1 uncultured bacterium | reverse complement strand
GGCAGTAACCGCGATTCCGTATGATATGCCCATCATCGGATACAATAACAATGTCGTAAATACATTGATGATCTGGGATGCAGAGCCGATAGAGTGCTTCAAACTGGATTCTTTTGACAAGGGTGATTACTATAAGGCAGTGGAGCAGGAGAATCTTGCCCGTAATCTGGTAGACGTACTTTATCCCAATGACAACCATGTACAGGGTAAAGAACTTCGTCTGCGTCAGCAGTATTTCTTCGTGTCAGCCAGCGTACAGCGTGCCATTGCGAAGTTTATGAAGAACCATGACGATATCCATGATCTGCCCAAGAAAGTAACATTCCAGATGAATGATACCCATCCGACCGTTGCGGTTGCAGAACTGATGCGTATTTTATTGGATGAGTACGGCTTAGAGTGGAACGATGCATGGAAGATCACCACACAGACCTGTGCATATACAAATCATACGATCATGGCAGAGGCACTGGAGAAGTGGCCCATCGAGATCTTCTCCCGTCTGCTTCCCCGTATTTACCAGATCGTTGAAGAGATCAACCGCCGTTTCATCTTACAGATTCAGGCAAGTTTCCCCGGCGATCAGCATATGATCCAGAAGATGGCGATCGTTTACGACGGAAAAGTAAAGATGGCTCATCTTGCTATCGCTGCAGGCTATTCTGTCAACGGTGTAGCAAGACTGCATACAGAGATCTTAAAGAATCAGGAACTGAAGGAGTTCTACCAGATGTTCCCTGAGAAGTTCAATAATAAGACAAACGGTATTACCCAGAGACGTTTCCTGCTGCATGCAAATCCGCTGTTGGCAAACTGGATCACCGATCATATCGGAAACGACTGGATCACCGACTTAAGCCACTTAGAGCGTCTTGCTGTCTATGCAGATGACGAGAAGGCTCAGGCAGAGTTCATGAACATCAAATATCAGAACAAACTGCGTCTTGCAAAATATATCAAGGAGCACAACGGAATCGAGGTAAATCCCCGTTCGATCTTCGACTGCCAGACCAAGCGTCTGCATGAGTACAAGAGACAGCTCATGAACATCTTACATGTGATGTATCTGTACAACGAGCTCAAGGAGCATCCGGATATGGACTTCTATCCCAGAACGTTCATTTTTGGCGCAAAGGCAGCAGCCGGATATAAGAATGCGAAATTAACGATCAAACTTATCAACAATGTAGCAAGCGTGATTAATAACGATGCAAGCATTCATGGAAAGATCAAGGTTGTATTTATCGAGGATTACTGCGTATCCAATGCGGAGATCATCACTTCAGGCGCAGACGTTTCCGAGCAGATCTCTACCGCTAGTAAGGAAGCATCCGGAACCGGTAACATGAAGTACATGTTAAACGGCGCCATCACCATCGGCACCATGGACGGTGCAAACGTAGAGATGGTGGAGGAAGTTGGCGAGGAGAATATCGTGATTTTCGGTATGAGCGCGGATGAAGTCATCGCTCATGAGAAGGCAAGAGATTACGATCCGATGCAGATCTTTAATAATGATCCGCAGATCCGTCAGGTGCTCATGCAGCTCATCAACGGTTTCTATTCACACAACGATACCGAACTGTTCCGCGATCTGTACAACTCTCTGCTGAATACAAAGAGTACACAGTACGCAGATACTTACTTCACACTGGCTGATTTCCGTTCTTACGCTGAGGCACAGAAGAAGATCTCTGAGATGTATAAAGACGAGAAGGGCTGGGCAAAGAAAGCGATCCTTAACACTGCCCATGCAGGAAAGTTCTCTTCTGACCGTACGATCCAGCAGTATGTAGATGAGATCTGGCATTTGGACAAGATGACAGTCACTGTGGAGGACTAAGATTTGATTGATAAGGAGAATGCAAAATGGCAAATCAGAATCCTATCGTAACGATTGAAATGGAAAACGGCGATGTCATGAAGGCAGAACTGTATCCTGAGATCGCACCGAATACGGTAAACAATTTTATCAGCCTCGTAAGCAAGGGCTATTATGACGGTGTGATCTTTCACCGCGTGATTCCCGGCTTTATGATCCAGGGAGGAGATCCGGACGGCACCGGAATGGGTGGCCCCGGCTACAGCATCAAAGGAGAGTTCACCCACAATGGTTTTACAAATGACTTAAAGCATACGCCGGGTGTTCTTTCCATGGCAAGAACCATGATCCCGAATTCTGCCGGAAGCCAGTTTTTCATCATGCATGAGACAAGCCCGCATCTGGATGGCGAGTACGCTGCATTCGGAAAGGTGATCGAAGGTTTGGAAGTGGTAGATAAGATCGCAAAAGTGAAAACCGATTATTCTGACCGTCCCATGGAGACCCAGAAGATGGCAAAGGTAACGGTGGAGACTTTTGGCGTGGATTATCCGGAACCGGAGAAATGTTAAGCCGTGAACAGGAACTGTTCCAATCCGTAAAAAGCATAGAATATGTGTGTTATCGCGCCAGCGAGACCACAGATGAAGAGTTACAACGCCTGCTTCGGGAACTTCCCGGGGCGGGCGTTACGCTTATAGAACTGGATGGGCACAAGGCCTGTGTGCAGGCTGTGGGTACAGATCCGGCTGAATGGGAAAGGGCTCATATCGTTTCCGGGAATGAGATCTCGCCCTGTCCGGAAACGACGCTTCTTCTGGCTGGCTCCGCCCGAACACTGGCTCTTGCCAAGGGAACGCCTATGGCAACGGTGGGATATGGACAGTTATTGTCGGAGGATCTCAGGAGAGATGTGGAAAACGAATGTCGTGGAGACGATCATTGTGGAGAAACTTTGCAGCAGCCGGATATTTTCGTCGAGGGCTTTGATGAGGTAGACGTGCAGTTTCTGGACCGCATCATGAAGCGCGCCCAGGGACTGCCATGGATCACTGTTCTGACAGAACGCTGTTATCTGCGGGAGATCACTTTGGATGATCTGGATGACTTGTTTGAACTGTACGCCGGAGAAGGCATTACGGACTATACAGAACCCCTTTACCCCCGGCTTAAAGAGGAGCAGTATACGAGAGATTATATCGATCACATGTACCGTTTTTACGGCTATGGTATGTGGCTGGTCTGTGACCGGGAGACGGGAAAACTGATCGGCCGCGCCGGGTTTTCCCATCAGGATCTGGGCGATGAGATCGTGCTGGAGATGGGTTATATCATCGGCGTGCCCTATCAAAGAAACGGTTATGCTACGGAAGTGTGTGAAAAACTGCTGGAGTTTGCGAGAACCAATCTGTGGGATTTTGAAACACTCAACTGCTTTGTGGCGCCTGAAAATACAGCCAGTCATGGCTTGATGGAAAAATTGCGCTTTGAACGGGGCGGGACAGTGCGGATCGGAGATAAAATGATGGTGCGCTATCATACACAACTGTAATATTTCGGACGAACCCTGCATAGATTGTACTACTGGGAGGGCATGTGCTCACATGACCCCAAAAACAAAACATAAATTGTTTCGCAATTGTCTAAATGACAGGAATCTATTGTGGGGAGGATATTTTATGGAACGACAGGCAAGAAAAGAATCGATGCTCATACCAATGTTAGTCATACTTGTGACGATGTATCTCGTTTCCGGTGTGCTGCTTTTATTATTGGCATTTTTGATGTATCAGATGGATCTGACAGAACCCATCGTAAATGGTGTGATCATAGTGATCTATATTATCGCAGGATTTCTCGGCGGATTTTTGATGGGAAAAAAAGCGGGCGTAAAGAAATATCTCTGGGGCCTGCTCATGGGGGCGCTTTATTATGGAGTGCTGATCCTTGTGGGACTCTTTTTACATCAGGGCCTGGAGGCAGAACCGATTCATTTATTTTCAACCATGGCATTGTGCCTGCTGTCTGCCATGGCAGGGGGAATGATCAGTTAGGGGGATAGGAGAGCGGAAGACGTTTGTTTTCTGCTCTTTTTCTGTATTTTCTTGCAATTCGCTTGTTATCAAAAGAAAATTTATATATGATGAAAACAAACTTTAATGACTGATGAACACCGCCCCATAGAGGAAAACTTGTGGGCGGCGGGGATCGGTTTTACAATTGTCCAGACCAGTAAGTGTAAAGGAGAAACAGTTATGAATATTGTGCCTATTACAAATGAAAACAGGAGCGGATTTTTACCACTCATTCCCCATGAACTGTGCCACGGGCAGGAGGTTCTGCTGGGTGCGGTGGATGACTCCACAGGCTGCGGACTGGCAGCCTATGAGATACTGGAAGACCGGTGCGTGATCAACTGGCTGTGGGTAGCCGGAGAATGGCGGGGAGAGGGAGTGGCCTCTGCGCTTTTGGATGCGGCATGCACCGATGCTTTTTCCAAACGGGAACATGTGCAGTTGTGCTACAGCGCCTCGCTGGATGGCTGCGGGATGCTGGATCTGATGCTGATGCGCAGGGGATTTTTGGTGACAGTTAAGGATGTTCTTCGCTGTGAACTGACCGGAGAACAGCTTTTGAACAGTCCGCTGATGAAAAAAGCCAAACCGAACAAAAACAAGTGGTCACGGATCCTTCCCCTCTATAAGGTAGAACCCCGTGCGCTGCGTGCCTGCATGGTAGTGAATGAGGAGAACGAGGCGTATCAGGCCAGCCGTGCGGATTTTGCGGGGGCGGATATCCAGCGCAGCATGGCGTTGATGGTAGACACGGAGGTGAAAGGGTGTCTGTTGATCCATCCGGACGGAGAGCCGGGCTGCCTGAGGGTGAGTATGTTCTTTTTGGATGCGTCCTGTTCCAATCTGGGAGTGGCTTTTTTGCGTGCCTGCGTGGAACGGTGCATGGAGTTTCCGGAAGGGATCAAGAGGCTGCGCATTCTGGCTGCGAGCCGGCATACAAAGAAGATGGTCACAACACTTCTGGGAGATGTGACCTATCAAAAGGAACGGGTGCATGATGCACAGTGTTATCGCGAGAAGTCGGCGAACGATAG
>CAMBUC010000174.1 GCA_945871045.1 uncultured bacterium | reverse complement strand
ACAGACTTCCAGTAAAACGATTTTACACTAAATTTTGCCTTTTCTTTTAGTTCTTTTCTCGTCCATTCCATAACTTGAATCCTCCTTTTTCATGTAATACTTGTCATCGATTGGATGATCACTTCATACGTTTGATCAACGCTGCACCATAGGTACCGTGACCCAAATGGCATCCAAGACTTAAGGGAATCGGTGACATACTGCATCGTACGCCAAAATGTTCTTCCAACTGGTTCTTGAATGCCAGCGCATCTTCCTTTGACATGCTCGCCGCTGCCGCAAGGTAAAATTCACTCATATCATCTGTATGAAATTTGTTCTGCAAGGTTTCCTCTAAACTCTGAATGATCTTTTTTCGTGCCAGCTTATCTCCCCGCACCTTACCGACCGCTTCCACTTTATCGTCTTCCAGCGCCAGGATCGGTTTGATGTTTAAGAGATTCCCAAGTATTGCAGAGGATGCGGAAATACGTCCGCCCTGCTTTAAGTATTTTAAATCTTCCACGGTGAGGAAGATCTTGCAGTCATTTTTCGCGTAGACCAGTTCTTTTAAGATCTGCGCTGCGCTTTCTCCTGCCAGCACACGTTTCCGCGCTTCTAAAACGGCTGCCTTCTGGGTCACGCTGACACGGCCGATGTCTGCAACCAGCACCCTGCCCTCATAGTCCTGCGCCATCGCCTGGGCAGTCGCACAGGAACCGCTCAACCCACTGGACATCGGAATGTATAATATTTCGTCATGTTCTTCCAACACACGATCCCATAACTCCATCACATCTGCCAGAGATGGCTGGGAACTGTAGATCTTTGATCCTGCCTGCTGGCGCAGATAAAACTCTTCATGAGTCATGGTGCGATCCTCAAAATAAAGTTCATCATCCACATAAAAAGGCATCGGCAACACATAAACACCGTATTTTTTTGCTTTCTCCTGAGAGATCGCACAGTTTGAATCTGTTACAATTGCTGTTTTCATCATATGCTCCCTTTGTAATTTTATAACACAATCCGTCAAAGTTTTCTTTTTGTGTATCATACCATGCCACACTTCAAAAAACAAATATCTTCGAAAGAAATAAAGAGGAAACCATCCTCTGGTCTCCTCATAGCAACGAAAAAAGCGGGTGATGGGAATCGAACCCACGTATCCAGCTTGGAAGGCTGGTGTTCTACCATTGAACTACACCCGCAAAAACGATATGAACTTCTGTCCGTCTCACGAACAATACATAGTATAACATCGTTCCTTGCGGTTGTCAATGGTTATTTTTTTATTTTATCGTAACACCTTTGATGTTGCTGAAAGAACCGTAGTACTTCTTGCCGTCTACCACTACATAACTTCTCACTTTATAATAGTGTTTTCCGGCTTTCAGGCGGCTATGTGTGCAAGCGGTATAGGTATTCTTCGAAAGCCTTCCCACATACTTATAACCGGAACTCTTTTTCGTTGAATGATATACCTCATAGCCGGTTGCATTACTATCCTTTTTCCATGAAAGTGATGCCGCCTTTCCTTTCTCATTTGCAGTAGCCTTTACACTGACCAGTTTCATCTTTTTCGGCTTAATGATAAAGTATGCCTTCTTTGTTCCGCTGTAATCACCGAGTCCGTAGATCACAACCGTTGCCTTTCCCGGCTTTTTGTTGTTCCGGTAATCTACTTCATAATCCTCGTCCTGCCAAAGTTCTTCGCCATTCAATTTCACAGTAACTTCCGGTGTCTGCAAAGAACCGTCATAAGTCTGATTCGATACTTTGACCGTTGCAGAAGCCAGACTGGCCTGAGAAATCTTAAAGGTGACGGTCTTACTTCCGGTATAACTGCCTGCACCGTTGATCGTAATGCTGGCGGTACCCGGCTTCACATTATCCCGATAGGTCAATGTATAATCGACATTTTTTTGCAAAATAACCGAACCGAGTTTTACAGTTACAGAGGGACGGATCTCATCACCTGTATAACGCTGTGTATCTATACTGCTGACCGTTGTGTTGTTGATGGTTTTTCCAATGATACGAAAGGTCGTTGTTTTTGTTCCCGTGTAATTGCCTCTTCCGCTCACCGTGACGGTAGCAGTTCCAATGTTGCGGTTATTGCTGTAACTAACATAATAATCAATATTCTGCCGAAGGGTCGTGTTATTCACAGTCACTGTTACATCCGGGCGAATATCGGAACCGGTATGTAACTGATCCGGAATGGCTGCGATCGTCGCAGAATAGAGATTCGGTCCTGTGATACGGAACGTTGTCGTCCGCGTTCCACTGTAAACACCCATACCCGTGATCAGTACCGTCGCTGTTCCCATGTTTACATTATTCGTATAGGAAAGGGTATAATCCGTTCCCTCCCGCAATAAGACATTATTTGTATAAACAGTAACCGCCGGACAGAGGGCATATCCGGTATAGGACTGATCCGGGATAGAAGCGACCGTGGCATTTGAAATTGACGGCGCTACAATACGGAAGTAGGCAGACTTCGTTCCCGTGTTCGCATAGCGATTGATGCCTGTGATAGTGACATAAGCGGTTCCGACATTGATATTGTTTTCATACTTCACCGTATAATCGATGTTCTCCGCCAGAAGCGTACTGCCGACACGTACTTTTATCGTCGGGCGAAGTTCAGACCCTGTAGAGGACTGATCGGCGATCACATCCACCGTTGCCTGATGGATACTGGGCTGCTGCACCGCCAACGTAAAGGGAGACGCCGTCTGACCGCCGCAGGTCAGCGTCACACTCGCAGTTCCCACACTCTGTCCATACAGGGAAGTACCGTTAAACGTCGCAACTGTGATGTCAGACACAGTTGCACTTGCCGTTCCGACCAGTGGGCAGTAATCACTCATGGGATAATGCCCATTGATCTGAACGGAAGCTTTACATTTGCTGAGGTCATAATAATCGCCCACATTGATCGTAACCGTGCCGGCAGGAACGCCGGTGATGGTACGACCGGTGATCAGCGCGCTTTCCACGTTGATCGTTCGGGTCACGGTTCCATTATCCACAGGAAGTGTTCCCATGCCACTGGCAACGTCAGAAAAAGCCGCCACCCAGTAATCCTTGCCATTGTAAGATACATGTCCGATGCCGACAGCTTGATTGGCCGCTTCTACCATCTCCGTATACTCAGCTGCCGTCTGGTTTGCTGTCCACGATGTATAAATCTGTGTCGCCGTAGAACCCGCGCAACTGATGTTCTCAACGACATTTTTATTGGAAGCCGGGTATGCCGATGCAATCGGCGTGCCATCGGGCCTCGTCTGCCCATTGTAAACAAGCGCAATCTCCGCTGCACGCTGCATCGCAGCCTGCTCTAACCCATAGTCATACTCCAACTGTTCGCCATTTGATACCGCTATTGCGTCAGCCGATTTTCTCAGTGCATTGATCTGATTTGCCAGTTCCCGGGCCTGTGTCTGCCCGTAAGTCACCTGTATGCTGACCGCCTCCGTAGCACCTGCCGCCTTCACCGGCTGCAGCGGTGTCAAGGGAATCAATGCCAGCGCAAGCACCAATGCCATCAGTTGTCTCCAGCCATATCCCTTTTTTTCCACGCTCTTTTGTTTCATCCTTCTCCCCGCCTTTCTGATAATCCTTATCCGTATACTACCTTAATTTTACCATCCTCTGCCCATGATAGCAAGTTGCTAAAGCATTTTTGTTATATAACAAAACCGACTGACACATATACAATCGTTCGCTCGTATATGTGTCAGTCGGTTTTTCAATGCCCAGTTTCGGAATCGAACCAAAGACACAAGGATTTTCAGTCCTTTGCTCTACCAACTGAGCTAACTGGGCATTTGTTGTGAATGACTCACAACAATAAAATAATAAAACGCCGCAGGCGAATTGTCAAGCATTAATTCGTTATGCGTTCTGAAGTTTCTCGATGGCAGCCTCAATGCGTGCGATGGTCTCTTCTTTGCCAAGTACTTCCATCAGTTCGGTCGCTCCGCCGGGTGTCATCTGTTTTCCGGATACCGCTGTACGGATCGGCCACATCACGTAACCGTTCTTTACACCCTTCTCCTCTACATATGCGCTCAGCATCGCATATAATGCATCGTTTGTGTAGTCCTCCTGGGCTTTTAATCGAGGAAGGATCTCCGTCAACACTTCTAAGGAAGTCTGCGCGTTGGTCTTCATTTTCTTATGGGTGTACATTGCCACATCATATTCTGGAACTGCCTCAAAGAAATCAATATGATCTTTGATATCAGGCAATACTTCGATACGTGTCTTTACCATTTTGGCGATCTTTTTCAGATCATAGTCCTTCGTAACCACCTCACGGATCACCGGCTCTGCCATCTCAAAGAAACGGTCCTCGTCCATCGCCTTAAAGTACTCGCCGTTCATCCATCTCAGTTTTACCATGTCAAAAACTGCCGGAGACTTGCTGATGTGCTTGTAGTCAAAGGCCTCCACCAGTTCATCTAACGTAAAGATCTCCCGGTTATCACTGGGGCTCCATCCCAGTAATGCCACAAAGTTCACAACTGCTTCCGATAAGAATCCCTGCTCGATCAGGTCTTCATAGGAACTGTGTCCGCTGCGCTTCGAGAGTTTCTGATGTTCCTCATTTACGATAAGCGGACAATGGATATATTTGGGCTCTTCCCAGCCAAATGCCTTGTAAAGGATCGTATATTTGGGTGCGGAAGAAAGATACTCGCTGCCGCGGATCACATGGGTGATTCCCATCAAGTGGTCATCTACTACGTTTGCGAAATTATAGGTGGGATATCCGTCTGATTTGATCAGGATCATGTCATCCAGTTCTTCATTGGGGGCAGAGATATCTCCGTAGATCTCGTCGTGGAAGGTAGTGGTTCCTTCTGTGGGCATATTTGCACGGATCACATAGGGTTTTCCGGCTGCCAGATTTGCCTCGATCTCCTCTTTTGACAAGTGCAGACAATGTTTGTCATACATCATGATCTCCTTGCCT
>CAMBUC010000173.1 GCA_945871045.1 uncultured bacterium | reverse complement strand
CCTGGATCTGGCAAAGATCGAGTCCGGTAAAATGGAATTGATGCCTGTAAATTATTCCTTGTCTTCGGTACTGAATGATCTGTATAACATGATGAATCTGCGCGCAAAGGAAAAGAACCTGTCTTTAGTTTTTGATATTCAAAAGGATATTCCCAGCGAATATTTCGGAGATGATATCCGTATCCGCCAGATCCTTATCAATCTTCTTACCAATGCGATCAAATACACACAGACAGGAACGGTCACATTTTCGATCCGGGGCGGAGCCAAAGGTTCGGTTGCCTATTTACGTTTTACTGTCAGGGACACCGGAGTCGGTATCCGTGAAGAAGATATCGAAAAACTGTTTGAAAAGTACCGTCGATTCGATGTGGAAAAACACCGTGATATTGAGGGCACAGGACTTGGAATGAACATCACGATGCACCTGCTTCATCTCATGGGCAGTGAATTAAAGGTGGAGAGCGCTTATGGAAGGGGCAGTTGTTTTTACTTTGATCTGCATCAGAACATTATCAACAGCGATCCCATCGGTGACTTCAGTGAACGTGTCGCACGCCAGCGCCATGATTATGAGTGGAATACCGTTTTTGAAGCGCCGAATGCTCAGGTACTTGTGGTAGACGATAATCGGGTGAATCGAAAAGTGTTTATGAACCTTCTGAAACAGACAAAGATGAAGATCGATGAAGCAGCCGGCGGCGCAGAGGCCCTTGGCATGATCGGAAAAAAACATTATGATCTGATCTTTCTGGATCACATGATGCCCGGTATGGATGGTATCGAAACGCTGCATGAAATGGAACGGATGGATCTTTCGGTTGCCGGAAATACGGATACGCCGGTAATCATGCTGACCGCAAATGCCGTTGTCGGTGCTGAGGAAAAATATATGCAGGAAGGATTTTCGGGATTCCTTACGAAGCCGATCATGACGGAAAAACTGGACGCTATTATTTGTAAATTTCTGCCGGAAGAACTTCTGGTCAGGGGCGGTGAAACACGGGTGGAGCATTAGGATCTGTTTTTTGGCTGATAGATTTTCTTAATATTTTTTCATATATGCATATATTATAGTCGACTAAATATTAGTAAAACATACTTTACTAAAATAAATTTGGCAATGAGGGTGATTCAATGTTTATTGGAAGAGAAAAAGAATTAGCAGACTAAAATGCGTTGTATGCGACAGACCAATTTCAGATGCCAGTGATCTATGGTCGAAGGAGAGTCGGAAAGTCTACACTTGCAATGCCACAAAACTGTCATTTGTATTTTACTTTTCAATACCGCACAGGCTCTGAACACTATTGTAGTGGGAAGTATTGCTATTTTTCAGTTTTTTGATGTAACATCCGAGGAATGCACTTGCTCTTTTGCTTGCAATATAATACAATTGAATAACAATGAAGTGCAACTGTGAAGGAGATGATAGTATGGCAAATTCTTTAATTCAATTACGAATTGATGAGAAGCTTAAAACAGAAGCAACAGATATCTTTGAAAAATTAGGACTGGATTTATCTACTGCGATCCGGATTTTCCTGACACGTTCTGTCGAAGAAAAAGGAATACCGTTTACGATGAAATTGAATAATGAGCGATATAAAGCAGAAGCTGCAGTAAGAGCAATGAGAGAAATGAGCAAAACAGCGGAAGCAAACGGTATTGCTGATATGACATTAGATGAAATAAATGCTGAGATAAATGCTGCCAGAAATGAGGTGTAGTGTGAATTATTATGCGGTGATAGACACAAATGTTCTGGTGTCTGCAATGCTTAGATGGGATTCTGTACCAGGATGTGTATTAGAGCATGCATTTGTAGGAGATATTATACCATTATTGAATGAACAGGTGTTGAAAGAGTATGTGGAGGTACTCAGGCGTCCCAAATTTCATTTTGAAGAGGAAAAAATAAATATAATCATTGACGGAATAGTTAAACGTGGTGTTTTTGTTGATACAGAACATACCGACCGGGTATTGCCTGATCCGAAAGACATCGTATTTTATGAGATTGTTATGGAAAAGAGAAAGCATAACGAAGCGTTTTTGGTTACGGGAAATATAAAACATTTTCCGGCAGAGCCATATATCGTTACTCCGAGAGAAATGTTGACAATACTAGAAAGAGAATAAGTAATGACTAGAATTTTTAGGCGTAGTTTCCCATAGGGAGTTACGCTTTTTTACTTGGAACTTTTGTTTATAATTGCGTTATAATATTTTCGCCGCTCATAAAACCAAACAGATTTTTTTACGGGATATATAGTGAAGGCGCCTACACAGTAACGAATCGGAAAGGAGGTGTGCCTATGCAGGATGAACAGATTGTTGCGCTATACTGGGACAGAAAGGAAGATGCGATTCGCCAGACACAGCAGAAGTACGGCGCGTATCTGTCCAAGATTGCGTACAACATTCTCTCAGACTTTGAGGACAGTGAGGAATGTGTCAATGATACATATCTGAAAGCATGGAACTCGATGCCGACACACCGGCCCAGCGTTCTCTCTACTTATCTTGGCAAAATAGCCCGGCAGTTATCTATCGATGTGTACCGGAAGAGGAACAGCGTCAAGCGCTATGCTTCGGAGTATGCCATTTCTCTGGAGGAACTGGGTGACATCTTTTCTGACGGTACCACACCGGAGCAGGCTCTGGATTCCAAGCTGCTGGATGAGGCCGTCAACAGTTTTCTGCGCACACTTTCCGATGATGCCCGAAACACATTTATCGGAAGATATTATTTCTTTGATCCGCTGAAAGATGTGGCGGCGTACTGTGGTATGAGTGAGGCTAAGGCAAAGAGCATGTTGTACCGTACCCGTCAGAGTTTGAAGGCGTATCTTGTAAAGGAGGGCTTTGATTTATGAGCAAAGACAGAGTGATCGATTCTCTCGGCAGGATTGATGATGACATGATCCGGGGTGTGGAAGGTCTGCGCTGGAAAAAGAAGCGGCTTGCGAAGATAAAATGGGTAGCTCTTGCCGCCTGCCTGTGTTTGATGGTGGTCTTTGCTATTCCAACTGTATTTCGCCAGCCTGCAGAGTCGCCCAATGATACGATTGCCTCCAGCGACGGCCCATCTTCGCTTGTCGTGAATGGAAAAAAATATTTGATCTCGTCGTATCTGGCAGTGTCGGACGAATTACCGGATGGATTTGTGCATGCCGGAGAAGCCGACATTGGAGGATTTAAGGGTTGTCTCTACTTTATAAATCCCGATGTGCCGGAATGGGTCTATGTTTACCAAGAGGTTATGACTGATGGCACGGTTGATGCAACCGGAACATTGAATAGAACAGATCCGCATAATGCCTATGTGCGATATGTGGATATAAGGCTCCGGGGAAAAGATATTGTTTGCTACAATGGTGAGTATTACATCTCCATGTGGAGCGCAGAACCCTCTGGTGATTCACCTGATGTCAGCAACGAATATTTTGACACTATGGAGGGCATCTATGGCATTCGCATTGAGGGCGATGCCCCTGATGGTTTTGTTTCTGCTGGCATTGCGGAGTTCTCTGGGCATGACACAATCCCGCGTGGCGCTCTGACTAGCAATGAGGGCGCTTATGAGGTCTATGTTAATCCCAATGAGCCGGATGTTATTTTGGTGTCCACCCAGTGGCATACGGCACCAGTTGGTGAGAACGGCGAAAAAGATCACAGCGGTTTTAATGTCTATATTCGATACAACTGTCCCTTGGCTTGACATACAAAATCAAGTGTAGCTTTTGGTGCGGGGCTGCACTTTTTATCAATTTGACAGCAACACCGCACAGGATCTGAACACTGTTGCAGTGGGAAGACTGTTTGACCGATTCTACACCGTGGAAGTCAGCCGCAATTCAAAAGGTCTGGGCTTGCTGAGCCTTGATGTGGTGAGGAATTACTAAGATGCAACAAAGATATAGATATTTTGTTCTTGGATATTCAAATGGACGGAATAGATGGGATGGAAACTGCAAGGAAGCTGCGTAGTCAAAATGATAAGGGCTACCTGATTTTTATAACAGTCCTAAAGGAAATGGTTTTTCAATCCTTTGAAGTGCAGGCATATGATTATCTGATAAAACCAATCAATGAAGAATGCTTTGAAAAAACGATGGGGAGATTATATGCTTCTATGCAAAATGCGAATGACGCAAAAGTATTGTATGAAGACCCTAAAAAAGTACCGAAAACGAAAGATGTGAAAGCAGAGGAGAAGCCAGCGAAAAAAGCTGGCTCAGATAGAGGGGGAGTTAAGCCAGAAAGATAATGATACATACAGGAGACAGAATGCAGTAATTTCCTAAATCAATTACGTATATGGGGGAGTGATTAAGAGGGAAAGAGCAGGTAGTGATCTATCTGCTTTTTCCTATTTTTCGGTTTCGTTCCATTTCAAAGGGGTTTCGTTCCATTTCGCGGAAGAAACTTCTTTTTTTTGCCGATAAAATAAATGACAGAGTATATAAGACTTGTCAGGATTTGAGGTGTGAAATTTATGGAGATAGCAATCGTAGATGATGAAAAAGTAATCAGGGAGCAGATCAAAAAACTGGCCGTAAGATATGCGCCGGACTGCAATGTAAAAGCCTATGAAACAGGAGAGGAACTTTTGACAGAGGGAAAGAAGGCAGACATTGTATTCCTCGATATTCAAATGGAGGGTATGAATGGCATTGATACTGCAAGAGTCTTGCGGGAAAAGCAGGAAGATACGGTGGTTATTTTTATTACCGGAGTAAAGGAATATGTGTTTGAAGCCTTTGATGTATCGGCGTTCCATTACCTGTTAAAGCCTGTAGAAGAAAAGAAGTTTTCGGAAGTTTTTGAACGGGCAAAAAAGGAAGTGGAAAAGAGAAAAAAGCAGAGGCAGGAAACTGTTTTTATCAAGACCAGAAACCGGAGTTTTACCATTAACCGGGAGAATATCCTGTATATCGAAAACCGAGGGAAAAAGGTGGAAATACA
>CAMBUC010000172.1 GCA_945871045.1 uncultured bacterium | reverse complement strand
AACAGGAGTCATAACTATGAGAGAAGAGACGATCAAGATTGTTTATCATACAGATAAGATCGACAAATTGACCTACATTGACGGAAAATCTGACTGGATCGATCTGCGTGCGGCTGAGGATGTGGAGTTTCATGCAGGAGAGTTTCGATTAGTAAATTTAGGCGTGTCCATGCAGCTTCCCAAAGGGTATGAAGCGCATGTAGTGCCCCGCAGTTCCACCTTTAAAAATTATGGCCTGATCCAGACAAATTCCTGTGGGATCATTGATCAGACCTATTGCGGACAAAATGATATCTGGCGTTGGCCGGCATACGCCACAAGGGATGTTGTCGTGCATGCCAACGACCGGATCTGTCAGTTTCGTATTGTAGAGAACCAACCGAAGATTCATTTTGATGAGGTGGAGTACTTAGAGGGGGAAGACCGCGGCGGCTTTGGTTCCACCGGAAAAAACTAAAATTTTATGAGTCAAAGACCATTCCAAACGTCTCCTGCGCGGCATCAAGTGGCGTATGGGGACGTTTCGTCAGTGCAAGGATGGATTCTTCATCGCGACTGTGAAGGTACGGAACAGTTACGAATGTAAATAAAAAAGGGTATTGAAGGAGAAAAAAGTTATGCAGATCAGAAGAGCAGAAAAGAAGGATATGGATGGGATCAACCAGTTATTGAATCAGGTGCTGATGGTGCATCACAACGGAAGACCAGACCTGTTCAAAGCCAATGTAAAGAAATATACGGATGATCAATTGTTGGAGATCATTGCAGATGATGAACGTCCGATCTTTGTGGGACTGGATGAACAGGAGCAGGTCATAGGCTATGCTTTCTGCGTATTTGAGCATCACAAGGATGACAACATCTTAACCCCGATCAAAACACTTTATATTGATGATCTGTGTGTGGACGAGACACTGCGCGGACAGCATGTCGGCAGTCAGATCTATGAACATGTTCTTCGTTTTGCAAAGGAAAGCGGCTGCTACAATGTGACGTTAAATGTGTGGGAGTGTAATCCATCTGCAAAGAAGTTTTACGAGGCAATGGGACTCGTGCCCTATAAGACCGGTATGGAGAAGGTGTTATAGGAACTGTGAAAGAACAAAGCAGTTAGGAAATGGAACGATAAAGACGGCTGACAGACTGGAGATACATACATGAGACTGAGTGAATTAAAGGAACACGAGAGTGCACAGATTATTTATATTGACGGGAAAGGAGCATTGCGCCACCATCTTCTCGATATGGGCCTTACGCCTAAAACGGTAGTGTCCCTTAGAAAAGTAGCGCCTATGGGCGATCCCATCGAGATCGAACTGCGTGGTTACGAGTTGACACTGCGTTTGGCTGAGGCAGCGAATATCGAGGTGGAACTGGTGGAAGAGCAGGCGCCTGCATCGAAAAACGGAGCCGGCGGCCGCCGTGCGTCTTCGTTACATCCGGGAATGGGTGAACTGGGTGATGCGGAGGATTGGAAGCAGCATAAACTTGGAGCAGCGATACCCAAAGGGCAGCCCATCCGTTTTGCCCTTGCCGGCAATCAGAACTGTGGAAAGACCACACTTTTTAACCAGTTGACCGGGTCCAATCAGCATGTGGGCAACTTTCCGGGTGTGACGGTGGACCGGAAAGACGGAACGATCCGGAATCATCCGGAAGCCACCGTAACCGATCTCCCGGGTATTTATTCTTTATCGCCCTATTCCAATGAAGAGATCGTCACCAGAGATTTTCTGCTTCGGGAGAAACCGGATGGAATCATAAACATTGTAGATGCCACAAATATCGAACGCAATCTATGTCTGACAATGCAGCTGATGGAACTTGAAATTCCGATGGTACTGGCGCTGAACATGATGGATGAAGTGCGCGATAACGGCGGAACCATCTATATCAATGAACTGGAGCGGATTCTTGGAATCCCGGTTGTGCCCATCAGTGCGGCAAAAAATGAAGGTATCGAAGAATTGATCAGTCATGCGATCCACGTAGCCCGTTATCGGGAAGCACCGGGACGTATTGATTTTTGCCCCATCGGAGGGGATAAGAGCGATGCGACAGGTGCGGTTCATCGCTGCATCCATGCAACCGCCCATCTGTTGGCACCCTATGCGCGTGCAGCAGCGCTTCCGCTTCGCTTTGCAGCCACAAAAACCGTAGAAGGCGACCGTTTAGTGATAGAGGCCTTGCAGCTGCCGGAGGAAGAACAATCGGCACTTCGGACGATCATTTCCAATATGGAAAAAGAGGGCGGCGTAGAACGGGAAGCAGCTCTTGCAAATATGCGTTTTGATTTTATCGAAAAACTTTGTGAAGAGACAGTTGTCCGCCCCCATGAGAGTAAGGAGCATAAAAGAAGTGTGGCCATCGACCGGATCTTAACAGGAAAATATACAGCCATCCCGTGTTTTATCGGAATTATGGCCCTTGTATTTGCCATGACCTTTGGACTGATCGGTGCATGGCTGTCGGATCTGATGTCTCTTGGAGTGGATGCGGTCATTTCACTCATAGATAAAGGTCTTACGCTATGGAAGATCAATCCGGTGGTGCACAGTATGGTCGTAGAAGGTATCTGTCAGGGTGTTGGAAGCGTGATCAGTTTTTTGCCTACGATCGTGACATTATTTTTCTTTTTATCTATTTTGGAAGATACCGGATATATGGCGCGGGTGGCTTTTGTTATGGATAAACTGCTTCGAAAGATCGGACTTTCCGGAAGAAGTTTTGTGCCGATGCTCATTGGCTTTGGATGTTCGGTTCCTGCGATCATGGCCACAAGAACGCTTTCCAGTGAACGTGACCGAAAGATGACGATCCTCCTGACACCGTTTATGAGTTGTAGTGCAAAGTTGCCTATTTATGCGTTATTTACAACCGCCTTTTTCCCCCGTCCGTGGAGACCTGTTGTCATGGTCGGACTCTATTTCTTTGGAATTATTTGCGGAATCTTCTATGCACTCATCCTCTGTAAGACAAAGTTTACGGGAGAGCCGGTTCCGTTTGTTATGGAACTTCCGAATTACAGACTTCCGGCAGCGAAGAGTGTGGGACAGTTGATCTGGGAGAAGGCAAAGGATTTTATTCAGAAAGCATTTACGATCATTTTCCTTGCAACGATCATCATCTGGTTTTTACAGAATTTCGATCTGCGTCTGAATGTGGTGGCATCACCGGACGAGAGCCTTCTGGCAATGCTTGGAGGACTGATCGCTCCGATCTTTGCGCCCCTTGGTTTTGGGGACTGGCGGATCGCCACCGCGCTGATCACCGGTTTTACAGCAAAAGAGAGTGTCGTCTCAACGCTGACGGTTTTGCTGGGCGGAGATGTTACGGCGCTGCCCACGCTGTTTACGCCCTTTGGTGCCATTGTATTTTTAGTATTTACACTGCTGTATACGCCCTGCGTGGCAGCCATCGCTACGGTAAAGCGTGAGATGGGCGGCAGAGGTGCAGCGACACTGACCGTTTTCATCCAGTGCCTGATCGCCTGGGTGATGGCGCTTGTCGTTCGTCTGATCGGACTGGCCATCGGGTTGGTGTAGTATATTTTTATTTCAAAGGGGAGACTTTTTTATGGCTTGGATTCAACAATTGGATCTTTCAATCTTATTATTTATTCAGGAACATCTGCGGTTTGCGTGGATGAACGGTTTTTGGGAGCTTATCACGCATTTTGGTGATGGCGGAATGTTTTGGATTCTTCTGGCGGTGGCATTCATGATCCCAAAGAAGACCAGAAAAGTGGGCATCATGGCAGGATGTGCATTAGCGTTGGGCGCGCTCATCACAAACGTGACCTTAAAGCCGCTGGTGGATCGTATGCGTCCGTATGTTTACTCGGATCAGATCATTCCAATCGGCAGGCTACCGTTTGAATCCTCGTTTCCGTCCGGGCATACCTGTGCGTCCTTTGCATGTGCTTTGATCTACGTGCGTATGCTGCCAAAAAAATATGGGATTCCGCTGGTCGTGCTTGCAGCACTCATCGCTTTATCCAGATTATATCTGTGTGTACATTTTCCTACGGATGTGCTGGCCGGTTTTCTGATCGGGTGGTTTTCCAGTGCTGTGGTTTATGCGGTTTCTTGCATGGTGGAGTCAAAAAAGCGGACAACATGAAACAAAAAAATGTTCGTAAATACACAAAGACTTCTTGACATTTTTCTCAAAAAGTGGTTTAATCGAGAAAGTGAAGTTATCACTTTAACGCGTTGAAGCGATGATTTTTGAAGCAAAAAGGAGAGAAGACAATGAAAAAGAAAGTATTATCAATTATTTTAGCATCTGTTATGATGCTTTCACTGGGAGCATGCGGCTCAAAAGAAACATCTGCACCGGCAGAAGAAGCAGCCACCACCAAGGATTCCTATACCGTAGGTATCTGTCAGTTAGTACAGCATCCCGCACTGGACGCTGCCACAGAGGGATTTAAGGAGGCGCTTACCGAGGCAGTCGGTGAAGATAAAGTAACCTTTGATGAGCAGAATGCGCAGAATGATCCCAATACCTGTGCAACCATCGTGAATGGATTTGTATCTTCGGGTGTAGATCTGATTCTTGCAAATGCGACTCCTGCACTTCAGGCAGCCGCAGCCGGAACAGACAGCATTCCGGTCTTGGGAACATCTGTAACAGAGTATGGTGTTGCGTTAGAGTTAGATGATTTCAACGGTACAGTTGGAAAGAATATTTCAGGAACCTCAGACCTTGCTCCGTTAGACGGACAGGCAGATATGATTCAGGAGTTATTCCCGGATGCAAAAAATGTTGGTCTGTTATACTGCTCGGCAGAAGCGAACTCACAGTATCAGGTTGATACCGTAAAGGGCTTTCTTGAGGAAAAAGGTTATACTTGTGAGTTCTACGCGTTCTCAGATTCCAATGATCTGGCAGCAGTTGCAACAAAGGCAGCAGAGAACAGCGATGTGATCTATGTTCCTACAGATAACACCTGTGCAAACAATACTGAGATCATCAACAACATTTGCCTGCCTGCAAAAGTTCCG
>CAMBUC010000171.1 GCA_945871045.1 uncultured bacterium | reverse complement strand
CGATCTGAAGAACAGGTCCAAGGTTCTTAACGATGTTCAGACGGATCATAGTTGCAGGCATCTCTGTCTTGGTCTCGAAACGAGCAGAGTATCCGGCACCACGGAAGTATCCGTTATCAGCAGGACACCACTCACAAGCATCCATCATCTTCTCGATATCAGCATCAGTTACATCGAACCACTTCTTCATAACAGGAGCACCGTTCTCATCGGTACATACGCCGGAAGCATCCAGACAGCAAGATCCTGAGTTGATCAGGTGGATAAATCCGTCAGCCTCTTTTGCCTTGCCCTCGATCTCGTAACCGGTTACACGCTTCACAGCATCACCTGACCAGTAGGTACGAACATCTGCGAACATCTGTGCACGATTTGTTAACAGGTTCATGAACATCATACCAACACCGTTTAAAGTATCGTTCTCTGTTGCTAATGTGAAGGGCTCTCTTGCTCCGTTCCAGTCGAAAGAAGTATTTAAGATTGCCTCAGGGAAATCACAGTTCGGCCAATGATCGGTCCACTGTCTCTGGCCCTGGAAACCACCACAGATCGCATTGTGTCCAACAGATTCCTCTTCGCATCCTTCCGGAAGGTTCGGGTTACCCTGATACAGATCCTCGATGATAACAGCCATCTTAGCGGTGAACTCCCAATCTTTCTCCTTCTGCTCGTCAGATTTCTTAACGAAATCAGGGTTCTTATCAAATCCCTGTTTAGCATATTTCTTGATCCATGCAAGAGCCTTCTGGTACTCATCCTCATTGTAGATGTGTTCTTCCATACGGCGAAGGATCTCTACCTCGTCTACGGACTCAACACGCATTCCGAGATATTCCTCGAAGAACTCCTGGTTGATGATAGATCCGCCGATACCCATACACTGAGAACCGATCTGTAAGTAAGACTTATCTCTCATAGAAGCAGCTGCAACTGCTGCGCGGCCGAATCTTAATAATTTTTCTAATACGTCGTCAGGGATGTTTGTGTCATCTGCTTCCTGAACGTCTCTTCCGTAGATACCGAATGCAGGAAGTCCCTTCTGTGCATAAGTAGCAAGTACAGAAGCGAGATAAACTGCTCCGGGTCTCTCAGTTGCATTTAATCCCCAAACACCTTTGATGGTCAGAGGGTTCATATCCATGGTCTCTGATCCATAGCACCAGCAAGGGGTTACAGATAATGTGATAGCAACGCCTTCCTTACGGAATTTTGCTTCACAAGCTGCTGCCTCAGCAACACGTCCGATGGTGGTATCAGCGATGATAACCTTTACGGGCTCACCGTTTGAATAACGTAAGTTCTCCTCGTATAATTTCTTAACTGCCTTAGCCATACCCATGGTCTGGTCTTCCAAAGACTCACGAACCTTTAAGGGTCCTCTTCTACCGTCAATACAAGGTCTGATTCCAATTACAGGGTAATCTCCAATGTATCTGTTCTTTGCCATTTCTCATATCCTCCTTATTTGTGCTGTCGTGCGCGAACCGTTTCGCGACTTATATTTACATTGTAATCGTTTTTAACTGCCTTTTCTTGTGGATTTATGAAAAAAAATATGACGATATTCACTTTTTTACAGCAGCGATTTTGCGAATGGGCTCTGAACTGATGCAGTTTTCTACCTCACCTACCTCACCCACTTCTCATGCATCTTTGAGAAAAATGACACAAGCGGCCCTAAAAAGAAGGCAGTGATCACGGTTCCGATACCAAGATGGGAATTTTCCCAGCCGATAAAATGTGTGCCCACAGCCACGAGGATCACCAGTACACAAATACCATCCGTGGTGACGCGCAGAAGAGAATAGGGAATCTTTGTATGTTCCGCCAGACCCAACGCGATGAAATCATAGGGTGCCACGCCCAAAGATGCCACCTGATACATTGCAAGACCATAGGTCACAAGCACCAACGCCACCGCCATGATCAAAAGTTTCAGCGGAAGCGCCATCACCGGCTGAACGCCGAAGATCGTATTCAGCCCCCAGGTGCAAAACTGTACGATGTATCCCACCAGAAACAGGTTGATCAGCGTTCCGATGCCGATGTAGGATCGTCCCCACAGCAGCGGGAAAATAAATAATACCAGATTCAGTAACATCTGATAGGTGCCAAGTCCCATGCCAAGACCCTCACTGATGGCCATGGTGGATGCACAGAAGGGGTCGTTTCCCATCTGTGAAAAGCGTAAGGTAGCCACGCCGATACCAAGGATCAGATTTCCCAGTACGACTGCTATGATTTTTCTCTTTGTTAATTGATTCATTCTTCACGTCTCCATTTTTCTTCTTTCATATCAGCAGGATCACGTTTCCGGCGATCGCAACTGCGAATCGCTCAATCCTGAAATTACCATGGCTATTCTACCATAACGACCTGCGTACTTCAATCCGTTCACGTGCCATTTTTTGACAATCTATAGTTGTCCGGTAATTGATATCAAGGCATCAGATACGAATATTTCCGCGCCTGATTGCGAAGCAGCCACTCTACCCGTGCGCACTCTTCCAACGTGTAAATTCCGGTTTCCGCAACACATTTGAGCGCTTCGCACATCTGCTGTGCATTCCAATCAAATTTAAGAAAGCACCCATACAGCGCATTTGCCGCGTCCAGCTGTTCATCAAAATCACAGTCAAAGGGCTTCGCATGCACGTTATTCAGGCAAGTCTCGACGTCGGGCCCCAGCGGATAATCCTGCGCCGTATCAGAAAGCAGTGCGAGACCCATATCAAAAAAGGGGCACAGACCGTATTCCTTTGCCTGCTCATCATAAAGCACGGCAATATTATTGGTATGACGGTCCTCATTTAAGAAAAACGCATCCAATTCAAGCATTTGGGTCAGATACCGGTCAAAATCTGTCAAACCGGTAATATTCGTGACCAGTTCTACCGTGTAAGAGATCCGCTCCCTGACATCCGCAAAACGAGCCAGCGTCTTTGCCAGACCCATGCCCGTATACCTGCGGCACAAGCGCTCGATGGGAAGAAGAATTTCATGTTCTTTCTTGAAATTTTTGCTCCGGCAGCCCCGGTAACTTTTGTCGTGATAAATGATAGTCACCGGCTCATAACAGACCGGGCGGGGCAGATTGCTGTGCAGAAGGATATGGGAGCAGACAACCTCTGCCAGACTCTCATAACCAAATGCATCCGCCTTATACCAATAACCGTCCTGTTCCCATTTGAGCTGGTTGCCTTTTGAAGTATGGGTGTCACTGATCCGTGTCGGCGCTACATGTAGTTCGATCTCTCTCACGCTTTATTGCCTCCATTTTATCAAAATAGGTAAGTTTCATCCACTGGTGATTCTCTGCCATATGTCCACCGGTCTTTTCGATGATCGCCAGCGGATCAAAACAGTCAAGTTCATAATCCTTTAAGATCTCCTTCATGCCAAAGCGTGTGCGGGGCACACAGCAATCCTCCAGAAAATACTCAAAATCCTCCCAGGTGGGTTTTTCCTTTACACCAAACGCGCGAAATAATAACTCATCCGTCTCATTTTGGATCAATATCTTTTCATGGGTAAAGTCTACAAGGATCACTGTGCAGAGTTCGTCATGATTCATATAGTCAATCCGAAGCGTGTAGTCCCAAAGATCCTCACGGTGCAGCAGTACATTCAGCCTGACCCACGCGCGGTAGGAGCGGCAGACCCGGTCTATCTGCGGCTCCTTCGGATGCAGATAAGCGGAGAGTGTCTGACGGGATACGCCATACTCTGCTGCCAGCGCGTTGATCTTCTCACCCGCGCCGTACCTTTGTTTGATGATGTCCACCGTCTCTGTAGGCAGTGCGCGCTTGCGCCCTGCACCGCGTGCATTCTGTTTCATAAAAAAGACACCTCCCCGTTTTACTATTGTGTAAATTCATCATAGTAAAAAAAAGAAAAGGTGTCAAGAAATTAATTTTTTAACTTCAATCAAAGAGATACATCCACACTGCTGCCTTCTGCCGGTGCGGTGGATGCAGCCGCCGGGGCGCCGGCAGACGCCGTATGTGACATACCGATCACGCTGACCACTCCACCCGTGCCGCTCATTCCGTTCATCGTTCCCATCGCCTGACTTACACCATTTGCCGCCTGCTGGCGGTCTGCTGCATATTTCTCAAAGATGGCCTTCAGATATTTGGCATCCGCTTTGGCGATCTCCTGCATTTCCTTCGCCCGGTGCTTCTGCTTCAATGCCTTTAAATCTTCTGGATCCATATTAGCATCAAAACCGGAGAAAGATTCTAACAGATCGCCTCCCAGATCCTCCATCGTCTCGCTCATTAGGTCTGCGTACTCCTGCATGAACTGAGCCATTTCTTCCGCAAATTCATCGGGGATCTCCGCGAGGCTCTCTGCCAGTTCCTGCCGGATCTGCTCCATTTGCTCAGAAAGTTCCTCGAAACCATCTCCCGTATCTTCTGAAAACTCCGTTGAAAATTCCGATGCATCCGCTGTCCGTTTCGGATCCTCCTCCGGCAATTTTTCTTCGCTGATCTGTCCGCTACGCTCTGCCCACTCCTCCTGCTGAAGGTATCTTACATGCTTTTTTGCCACACGCTCCATCGCCAGTGCATGGGTGATCGCTGCATCCAGTTCCTCGTCATCGTATTCACCGCTTTTTCTTTTTCTGCGAAGCTGCGCCACCATACGCTTGGCACTGGAAACAGCCTGCGAAGCGCTGCTGCTTGTCTTCGCACGCATGATCTGCGAGGAGATCAGTTTAAAGTTATACTGTAGTTTTTTCATCTTTTTCTGTGCAGAAGCGGCAGACCGGCTCATGCGCTGTGCATCATAAGTGGTTCCGCTTGCCGCATCGAACAGCACCTCGCGCTTTGCCTGCGGAAGCGTACTCTGGGCCGCATTCATTTCCGCCATGCGCATCCGAAGCGATGGACTGAGCATCTGTGATGATGCATCCGTCGTACGCTTTCCTGTCGCAACACCTGTCACCTGATTTTTTGTACCGCTGCCAGACAGTCCCGGCCGTAAAAACTGCCCGGTTGCGGGATTTACTTTGATCCCGATATTCATCGTCAATC
>CAMBUC010000170.1 GCA_945871045.1 uncultured bacterium | reverse complement strand
AACTCATATTTCTCATAGGCGTTGACAATTGTCGTTGCACCATAAGAAATCGTACGTTCACGATTCACACCATAATTCATGTGCACATGTCCGTGCACCATATATTTCGGCTGATAGTCATCCAGTAACTTTTTCAGACACTCAAACCCTTTGTGTGTCGGATCCTCTGCATCACCAAGCCCCCGTGCCGGAGAATGGGCCAATAAAATATCAAATCCCCCGTTTCGCATCAGCTGCCATCTCAGTTTTTTGATGCGGCGTTTCATCTCTGCTTCCGTATACTGATCCGGTCCCGGCTTATATCGGATGCTTCCGCCTAGGCCAAGCACGCGGATTCCTTTATAGTTATAAATCTTGTCCTCCACACAAATGCAGCCCTCAGGGCTTCGTTTTTCATGTGTCCTGTCATGATTTCCGTATACATGGAGAATATCTGCCTGTGAATACAATCCCAAATATTCCAGATAGTCCGGATTCAGGTCTCCGGCTGCAAGGATCAGATCAAAACTCCGGAGATAATCACGATCCAGATAATCCCATAAGCCTTTCGACTCCACATCCGCCAGTGTCAATATTTTCATAATCGCATGCTCCCTGTAAACATCTCCCTACTTGTTTTTCTGTGCAACATCTCCCTGCAAAAGTACAAGGGGCAAAGCCTCTTCTTTCAGTTCCGCAAAGTCAGGTACGTTACCTTCCACATTGTCCAACAGCCAATCCATCTTTACGATCTCTTTATGGCTCATATGCGCACCGGCCTTTTGATGGACCTTTCCCTCATTATCAACTAATTCCGTATCGAAGGGCCGAAACTGACCGTTTTTGATCAGTTCTGTCATGAGCGATACAAGCCTGCTGGTCTCTTCCGACAATTTTCCGGAACAGATCAATTCCGTCACCCCTGCTGACATGCCCCACCAATAATTGATGGCCCGGTTTTTATTTTCGTTTGTATCCGTCTTCCATGCATCATTTCGGATCCCCTGTATGATCTGTTCATAAAATTTGCCCCAGTGGCAAACGGTAGTGGCAATACTTGTCAACTGTTCACCCTCACGCTTATAAAGGCCGAATCTGCGGTCGGGATGTTCCGGAACGATAAAATCTTTATCTGAAATGTATCGGATCTCCGCATCCAGACGCTCCTGCGGCATCAGATCCCCTTTTAAAGAAGACCATGTCAGCTGCACCTTTGCTTTCGGATTGACCATCTTCACGCCCAGCGCAAATGCATTGATGTTGGAGATCGTACTAAAAATCGGATAGTCTGCAATATATCCGATCCGTTCTTCTCCCGCCAGTGAGCCGGCGATCAGCCCAAGCAAAAACTTCGTCTCATACATCCGGCAATAATAAGTACGGATGCTGTTATAATTACTGTTGGTAGAACAGTTCAGTATCTTAACCTCCGGATGTGCCACCGCAGCCTTTAGACTGGCCGCACTCAAAAAGGGAATGGTTGTAAAAATGATCTGATTACCGTCCTTAATGGCATCTTCAAGAATATCCATCGGAGAAAACTGATACTCGGCGTGATAATAGGTCTTGGTCTGGATCTGACCTGCGAACACTTCTTCCAGATAGAGTCTTCCGAGTTCATGGGCATAGGTCCACGCAGAAGTCTTCGGGGTTTTCCCATAAATAAAACCTACTTTTAATATACGATTGGATGTACCGTTCAAAAACGGAAGCCGTTTGATCAGAGAAACACTTGGCTGTTCTGTAGGCTCCAATAAAAGTTTCATGGAACGGTCCTGAGTCTGTGTCTGGAATTCCCTCCAAATCCGGTCAATCTCATTTTTCAGATCATAATTGGATCGGAAAGGCAATTCCTTGCGTCCATAAACCCGAAGGTAAACCAGAAACGCATCTCCGGCAGTTACCTTCTTTAAATGGTCCGAACTCTTTTCCAAAAACAACTGTTCAAAACGGGAAAAATCGCTGCGCAGCTGCTGTCTCTCCTCTTCGTTCCAGGGCTGTTTCCATCCCTTTCCATAAAACTTGCACAATTCCTCATAAGAACCCTCTACGGAAAAATCGATCATGCAGAGTTTGGAGGCCTCGTAAAAATCTACATATTCATAGTAGATACGGCTGGAGGGATCATCTGTTTTTTTCGGCAGCAACCGGATCACGTTTGCAGATATGCTTGCGGCTCCCACATACTTCATGACACTGACACGTTTATTGCCTTCCTGCACATAGTAACGCGTCATATATTCGTACGCAAAGATCGGATCACGGATCCCCTCTTCCAATTGAGATTCGAACAGAGCCTCCCATTTCGACGCAAACTCTGTGTCCTCCCCGAGAAGGGGCATAAAATTGTTTGCAAAGGAATTTTTTCGTCCGACGGTTTTTGTTCCTGCAATCTTATCTAACGGAATATCAATGATGCCCAGCGGCTGTTCTCCGCTGATATCTTCCCTTGCGACAAACTCATCCAGAGCGCGCAAATAGGGATAGGAACCGTTTGAAATCGCAGCCCTGGCTGACTTTTGTCCCATCTTTCTTGCATATAAATAATCATCTACTGACATAAACTCCTCCTTGGACTCGCAGGTCTTTATGAAAAATACACCAGTTCATCATCCGGTTTCTCTGCCGGCTCAACGGAAACTGCATGAAGCACCGGACCTTTTCCTTTGTATTCCATGGCAAACTCATAGGCAACTTCTGCCGTTACCCATGCCCAGGAGCGATGTTGGATCTGAGAAGCTCCGCTGTACTTACACTTGATACCAATATACTGAATATCATCCACGCAACAGGTCATGGCAAACCGGCCTGCCACAAATACATCGTTTTTCATTTTTCCCTTAGGATTATAGATCATTGCAAGATATTTTACCTTCTTGCCCACGTATTTCTTGGGATGATCCATGATATCCATATAGAAAATGCCGTAATCCGCATCCGAAATATCCAGAAAATCCGTATTGATCTCATAGGGCAGTTCTTCGTCATACGTTTCATCTAAAGAACCGTCTTCCCGTTCATAGACGATCTGCGCTTTTCGGTTCTTTGCCTTGACACTTCGGCGGAATTTCGCCTTTGGCGTCTCATCATCGCAACGATTAAAAATGACAACATCTGAAATAAAAAACTGTTCCAGCATCATGGTACGCATGTTGTTCAGATACATCTCATAAGTCGTCGCATCCACCGTCGTAAGTGTCTGCACGATCGTCCAGCCATCCGGCGCATCCAGATCTAAAAGCGGCGCTATTTCCCATGTTCCGTTATACTCAATGAACACCTGATCCGGATGATATTTCTCATGAAGTTCATGAAATTTCTCCTGTGTGATCTCAGTGACATCATCCAGCATAACCAGACTTGCACCGATGGTCCGCAGTTTTCCTTCGTCCAATTCCACATCACCATCCTCACAGAGGATAATGAGTGTTTTTGCATCTTTTCCAAACTCGTTTTCAAACAGTGTTTCTGAAATCAAAGATGTTTTTCCGCTATCCATAAAACCGGTAAATAAATATACAGGTATTTCTTCCATTTCTTTCCTATCTCCTTATGCTAATAAAAAGAGGTGTTCCAACTCTTCTTCTTTCAGATCACATCCGATCACGCAAAGTCTTCCCGTGTAGTCCGGCTCACCTTCGCGAAGTTCATACTCACCGGGAACCATATCAAAATAGATCCATCCGCCTTCCACGTTTTCAACCATTCCTTTTGCGCGCAGGATCGTGCCATAGAACTCATCATCACTGAGCGTCTTTAAGATATTCTCAATTTCCGACTTTGCATATTTATGGGGTGTTTCTTTGCCCCAGCTGGTAAACACATCGTCTGCATGATGGTGTCCCTCGTGATCATGATGATGTCCGCAGGCGCAAACTCCATGCTCGTCATAATGATGTTCATGTTCCTCGTGATCATGATGGTGGTGGTCTTCATGATGATGGTCGTGGTCTTCATGATGATGGTCGTGGTCCTCATGGTGGTGGTCGTGATCCCCATGATGATGCTCGTGGTCCTCATGATGGTGCTCATGCTTTTCATGCTCTTCTGTCAGAAGTTTCATTTCCAGGGAATCCTGCCCCTCGATGACCTTTAACATAGCCGCTCCTGAGATCTGATCCCAGGGCGTCGTAATGATCGCTGCTTTTTCATTCAATGCCTGCATCTGTTTCACGCAAAGTTCTAACTGCTGAGGGGTGGCATTCTGGCTGCGGCTTAAGATGATAGTCGTGGCATACTCGATCTGGTTGTTAAAAAACTCACCAAAGGCCTTCATCTGTTTGCTTGCCTTTGTGGCATTCACAACCGTGATCAGACCATTTAACGCCACATCATGTGTCTGTTCCACATCAATGACAGATTTCATGACATCCGATAACTTTCCGACACCGGACGGCTCGATCAGAATCCGGTCCGGATGATACTTCTCAATCACTTCCTTCAGGTTCTTTCCAAAATCACCTACCAGGGAACAGCAGATACAGCCGGAATTCATCTCTGTGATCTCGATACCGGAATCCTTTAAAAATCCACCGTCAATACCGATCTCTCCAAATTCATTCTCGATCAGGACTACCTTTTGTCCGGTAAATACTTCTTCCAACATCTTTTTAATAAAAGTTGTCTTTCCGGCCCCTAAGAAACCGGATACAATATCAATCTTTGTCATTTTAATTCCTTCTTTCTAAACATTTGATGATATGAGGAACGCTGCATGCACGAAAAACGATACATGCAGCGCCGCCTACGCTTTTGGATTACATACGCTCCGGTGCCGAGAAACCTAATACATCAATACAGGTCTCCAACACTCCGCGTGTCAGATTCAACAAGGCAATGTAGGATTTCTGTAATGCTACATCACTCTCTGAGAGAATCTTTGTCTCATGATAAAAATGATTTAACGCATTTGACAGATCATATACATATGCACAAATTCTGTGAGGTGCACATTCCGCAAATGCAGATTCGATCACACCATTAAACTTCGCCAGTTCAAGTTGTAACGCCTTTTCACTCTCTGAGTGTGCTTCGCCAACATACGTACCGGCCACATCATTTCCTGCCT